>NZ_DKJF01000025.1:0-89229 GCF_002454615.1 Pseudomonas sp. UBA6699 | reverse complement strand
TGCGCGTCTTCGAGAATGTAGTCAAGGTAGTCGAGTGTGGTCGCCACCTCTTCGGCCAGCGATGCCTGGGTCAGGGCAGTGGCTTTGCTGCCCTGGTCGGCACTGGCCAGGAACAGCATGTCGTTGATGATGCTGCGCAGGCGCTCCAGCTCTTCCAGGTTCGATTGCAGCACTTCGAAGTAGTGCTCGGCGCTGCGCCCGCGGGTCAGCGCCACCTGGGTCTGGCCGATCAGGTTGGTCAGCGGCGAACGCAGCTCGTGGGCAACGTCGGCATTGAACGCCTCCAGCCGTGAGTAGGCCTGGCTGACCCGGTCGAGCGCGGCGTTGAAGGCACTGGCGAACTGCGCCAGCTCAGGGGCCAGGGCCTGGGTTTGCAGGCGCCCGTCCAGGCGTGGCGGGGCCAGTGCCTGGGCCTCCCTGGAAAGCGCCAGCAAAGGGCGCAAGCCGATGCGCGCGACCCAGTAGCCCAACACCGAGGCCAGCAGCACGCCAAGTACCGCCAGCCCGATGATCGCCAGCAGCAGGCTGTGCTGGGCCTGCCAGAAGGTTTCGGTGTCGATGCCGATCATGAACCGCAGTGGCGGGCGCTGGCCTAGCGCCGGCAGCTCGCTGACCAGCACTTTGTACGGGTAGGGGTGGTCCGGCAGGCGCAGGTCGCGCATGCCCTGCGCGCCCTCGGCGAACTGGCGCACCCGCGCGCTGGGCTGGCCATATTCATAGCCGGGGTCGCTACCGACCACCCAGAAACGGATGCGCTTGTCTTCCTCGCTCAGCAGGTTCAGCTTGTTGATGATCTTGGCCCAGTGCTCGGGCGTGCCGTAGCGGTTGAGTGTGGATTCGAGCACGCTGAAGCGCGCCTCCAGCTCGGCTTGCGGCAACAGGTCGAGGCTGCGGTCGACCTGGCGATACAAGGCCGAGCCGATCAGCAGGAACACGGCCAACGCCACCAGGATGAACAACGCCGACAAACGCAGCGCAATGGAGTTACCCCGCACGGTTTTCCAGGACATAACCCATGCCTCGAATGGTGTGCAGCAGTTTCTGGTCGAACGGCCCGTCGAGCTTGGCCCGCAGGCGTTTGATCGCGACCTCGACCACGTTGGCGTCGCTGTCGAAATTGATGTCCCAGACCAGTTCGGCAATTGCCGTCTTCGACAGGATTTCCCCCTGCCGGCGGGCCAGCACGCTGAGCAGCGAGAACTCTTTGGCGGTCAGGTCCAGGCGCTGGCCGGCCCGCGTGGCCTTGCGTGCCATCAGGTCGATCCACAGGTCGGCCACCTGAACCTGCAGGGGCTCATGGCTGCTACTGCGGCGGGTCAGTGCCTGTAGCCGGGCCACCAGTTCCAGAAACGAAAATGGCTTGCCCAGGTAGTCATCGGCGCCTTCGCGCAGGCCAC
Organism: Pseudomonas sp. UBA6699; assembly: GCF_002454615.1. NCBI lineage: Bacteria > Pseudomonadati > Pseudomonadota > Gammaproteobacteria > Pseudomonadales > Pseudomonadaceae > Pseudomonas > Pseudomonas sp. UBA6699. The sequence continues at coordinate 87,832 of NZ_DKJF01000025.1, read as the reverse complement.
GGACACGGTCTTCGACCCGCTCACGGGCGGTCAGCATGATCACCGGGGTCTGCTTGCGCGCACGCAGGGCGCGGAGCACGCCGTAGCCGTCCAGCCCGGGCAGCATCACATCCAGCACAATGACGGCATAGTCGCCCTCCAGTGCCAGGTGCAGGCCATCGATGCCATCGCGCGCCAGGTCCACACTGAAGCCTTGCTCGGTGAGGCCGCGATGCAGGTAGTCGGCGGTTTTTTCTTCGTCTTCGATGATCAGCACACGCATGGTCTTGTCCTAACTGGCACTTGGCGCTGCCGCGCGGGCAGCCTGACGGCGATGGAACAGGCGCTCCAGGGCCAAGTATATGACCGGGGTGGTGAACAGCGTCAGCGCCTGGCTCACCAGCAGGCCGCCGACCACGGCAATGCCCAGTGGCTGGCGCAATTCGGCGCCGGTGCCAAAGCCGAACATCAGCGGGACCGCGCCGAGCAGCGCGGCCAGGGTGGTCATGATGATCGGCCGGAACCGCGTCAAACAGGCCTGATGAATCGCCTGCTCCGGTGAAAGGCCCTGCTGGCGCTGGGCTTGCAGGGCAAAGTCGATCAGCAGGATGCCGTTTTTCTTGACGATGCCGATCAGCAGCACGATGCCGATCAGCCCCATGATGCTGAAGTCCTGGCCCATGGCCCACAGCAGGATCAACGCGCCAAGGCCCGCCGAGGGCAGGGTGGAGATGATCGTCAGTGGGTGGACAAAACTTTCGTACAACACGCCGAGAATGATGTACACCGCCACCAGTGCCGCCAGGATCAGCCAAGGCTGGCTCGCCAGCGAGCTTTGGAAGGCCTGCGCCGCGCCCTGGAAGTTGCCGCTGATCGAATCGGGCATGCCCAGCTCGCGCTGGGTGCGTTCAAGGATGCTCACCGCATCGCCAAGGGCCACGCCCGGGGCCAGGTTGAACGACAGGTTGGCGGCCGGGAACAGGCCGTCGTGGCTGATCGACAGCGGCCCGGTGCTGGGCGGCGCCACATGGGCCACGGCCGCCAGGGGCACCATTTCATTGCTCAGGGGCGAACGCAGGTAGAAGTAGTTGAGGCTCTCGGCTTTACCACGCTGGCGCGCATCCAGTTCCAGAATGACCTTGTACTGGTTGGTGTCGGTCTGGAACTCGCTGATCTGGCGCTGGCCGAAGGCGTCGTACAGTGCCTGGTCGACGTCTGTAGTGGTCAGGCCGAAACGGGCGGCGGCCTGGCGGTCGATGTCGATGCGCGTGACGCTGGCCCCCAGTTGCAGGTCATTGGACAGGTCGCGCAGCGCCGGGTTGTTGCGCAGCCGCTCGGTCAGGCGCTGGGTCCAGAGGTTGAGCGCCTCGGCGTCGTTGCTCTTGAGCACGTACTGGTACTGGGTGCGTGAAGGGCCGGAGCTGAGGTTGATGTCCTGGCCGGCGCGCATGTACAGCACGATCCCCGGCACCTGGGCCAGCTTGGGGCGCAGGCGGTCGATCAGTTCGCTGGCCGAGACATCCCGCTCGCCACGGGGCTTGAGGGCAATCCAGAAACGGCCGTTGGCGATGGTCTGGTTGCTGCCGGTAACGCCCACCGAATGCGAGAACGCGCGCACCGCCGGGTCGGCACCGATGATTTTCGCCAGCGCCTGATGTTTCTCGATCATCGACGGGTACGACACATCCGCGGCCGCCTCGCTGGTGCCAAGGATGAAGCCGGTGTCCTGCAGCGGGAAAAAGCCCTTGGGGATGGCCACGTAGCCCACGATCGCCAGCGCCAGGGTCACTGCGAACACGCCCAGCGTCACGCGCTGGTGGGCGAGGGCACGGTCCAGGCCCCGCTCGTACCAGTTGACCAGGCGTTCGCCGAAACCGCCCTGGTGCCCGTCAGGTGGGCGGTGCATGAACAGCGCACACAAGGTCGGCGCCAGGGTCAGCGACACCACCACTGAAATCAGGATGGTGGATGTGGCGGTCAGGGCGAATTCCTTGAACAGCCGGCCAACCACCCCGCCCATGAACAGCAGTGGGATGAACGCTGCGATCAGCGACAGGCTGATCGAGACCACGGTGAAGCCGATTTCCCCTGCACCCTTGAGCGCTGCGGTACGGCTGTCGTCGCCGGCTTCCAGGTGGCGGTGGATGTTCTCCACCACCACGATGGCATCGTCCACCACGAAACCCACGGAAATGACGATGGCCACCAAGGTCAGGTTGTTCAGGCTGAAGCCCAGCACGTACATCAGTGCGCAACTGGCGATCAGCGATACCCCGAGTACGCTGGATACCACCAGCGTCGCCGACCACTGGCGCAGGAACAGCGCCATCACCCCGATGACCAGCGCCACGGCGATCATCAAGGTCAGTTCCACCTCATGCAGCGAGGCGCGGATGGTTTGCGTGCGGTCCTGCAGCACCGACACCTCGACCGAGGCCGGCAGCATTTCCTGCAGCTTGGGCAGCGCGGCCATGACCCGGTCCACGGTGTCGACGATATTGGCGCCGGGCTGGCGGAAGATCACCAGGTTCAGCCCCGGCTGGTCGCCGGACCAGGCCTTGACGTAGGCGTTTTCCGCGCCGCTGACGACCGTGGCCACGTCGCGCAGGTACACCGGGCTACCGTTGCGGTACGAGACGATCAGTTGCGCGTAGTCCTCGGGGTGGAACAGCTGGTCGTTGGCGGCCAGGGTCGACACGCTGTGTTCGCCGTACAGGGCGCCCTTGGCCAGGTTCAGGCTGGTTTGCGCAATGGCCTGGCGCAGGTCGGCCAGGGTCAGGCCGATGGCGGCGAGTTTTTCCGGCTGCGCCTGCACGCGGATCGCCGGGCGCAGTTGCCCGGTGATGTTGATCAAGCCGACCCCTTCGATCTGGCTCAACTGCCGAGCCAGCAAGGTTTCGGCGTAGTCGCTGAGGTCGTTGCCGGGCATCTGGCTGGAGCTGACTGTCATCACCAGCACCGGGCTGTCGGCCGGGTTTACCTTGCGCCAGGTGGGCGGGTTGGGCAGGTCTTGCGGCAGGCGCGCAGTAGCGGTGTTGATCGCCGCCTGCACTTCCTGCGCGGCCGTGTCGATGTTCTTGTCGAGGGTGAACTGCAGCACCAGGGTGGTCGAGCCCAGCGCGCTGCTGCTGGTCATCTGGGTCATGCCGGGGATGGCACTGAATTGCACCTCCAGCGGGGTTGCCACCGACGAGGCCATGGTTTCCGGGCTGGCGCCGGGCAGTTGCGCGGTCACCTGAATGGTGGGGAAATCGGCCTCGGGCAAGGGGGCCACCGGCAGCCGTGGGAAGGCGATGGCGCCCAACAGCACCAGGGCGAAGGTCAGCAACAAGGTGGCGATGGGGTGGTCGATGCACCAGGCCGAAACACCGTTGCGCGTGTTCATGGCTGGCTCCGCTGGTCTGCCATGGCCGGCGCTGTAGGCGCATCGGGGCTGACCTCTACCCGTGAACCGGGCTTGAGCCGCGACTGGCCATCGAGCACCAGGCGCTCACCCGGCTCGACCCCGGCAATAACGTTCAGCTCGCTGTCCTGGTACAGCACCTTGACCGGCACGCTGGTGACCTTGTCGCCGTCCAGGCGGTAGACGAAGTGCCCGTCCACCCCACGTTGCAACACCGGCGGCGGGACCACCAGGGCGTTTTCCTGCAGGGCGGTGCGCAGGCGGACGGTGACCAGTTGCCCCGGCCACAGGCGGCCGTCCTTGTTGTCGAATTCGGCTTTGACCCGCACGGTGCCGGTGGTGGCGGAAACCTGGTTGTCGATCAGCGCCAGGTGGCCTTCGCCAAGCAGGCTGCGTTCGCCGTCAGCGTCCATGTACGCCTGCACCAGCGCAGGTGCCGGTGCCGTGAGCAGGCGTTGCAGGGTTGGCAGCATTTGCTGGGGCAGGGCGAACTCGACGGCGATCGGGTCGATCTGCGTCACGCTGAACAAGCCTTGCGTGTCGCTGGTGCGTACCAGGTTGCCCGGGTCGACGTTGCGAATGCCCACCCGGCCAGTCACCGGCGAGCGGATTCGGGTATACGACAGCTGCACCTGGGCGTTGGCGATGGCTGCCTGGTTGCCTTTGACGGTGGCCTGCAACTGGTTGACCAGTGCCTGTTGCTGGTCGAGCTGTTGCCTGGACACGCCGTTATCGCGGCTGAGCAGGCGGTAGCGCCGCAAGTCCACTGCCGCCACCTGGATCTGCGCCTGGCTTTGGCCGAGCAGGGCGCGCGCCTGGTCGAGCTGGGCCTGTATGGCGCGGTCGTCGAGGGTGGCGAGCAAGTCGCCCTGCTTGACCCACTGGCCTTCCTTGACCAGAACCTGGGTCAGTACCCCCTCGACCTGCGGGCGCACCTCGACGCTGTGCAGCGACAGCACCGAACCGATGGCGCTGGCGTAGCGGGGTACGTCCCGTTGGACGACGGTTACCACCCGCACCGGGATGGCCGTTTGCGAGCGGGCGGCGGGGGCAGGCTGGCGCTGGGTGTACCAAGTTCCCGCTGCTACCAGGATGAGCAGTACCAAGGCGGCAAGCAAGGCAGAGCGGAACGGACGTCGCATTGGTGCGGGCACCTTGGCCAATGGGGAGGGTGGTCAGTCATTCCATCTTATAGCCGCCGAACCGGGTCGGCAGCGTGACCGCTGGCTGACAACCGTGTCAGTTTCAGATAACCGGCTGCACGGTCTGCTCCCTCGCGGGTGAACCCGCCCCCACCACCTGCAGGGCTAGAAACCGATAAAGGCGTAATACACCGGGGGCTCGTTGGTGGTGTGCAAACCCTGCCCCTGCAAGCCCGCCGCCAGCGTCTCATCCTCCACATGCAAGGTCCACTGTGTACCGTCATCATCCGGCACCTGCGCCAGCGCCCCGGCAAACGCGCCCATGTCCGGCAGGTAGGCGGTAAACCCGTTGCCCTTGAGCGCACTGGTGGTCATGCCCAGTGCCTGGCACACCGCCACCTTGGCGCCAATGTCGTCACGGTCGGCCTGGCGCGAAGCCTGCACCAATGCCTCTAGCCCGGCATCCACCAGTTGCGTGCCGTGAAGCAGCGCAGGCCCCTGCTGCCAGGCTTCTGGCGGGCAGTCCTTGGCCTCTGGGCGCAGGGGGAGGTGCGGGTTGATTTCCACCGGGTAGATGCGGCAAACCAACGGCCGTTGCTCATAGATGCTGCAGCGGTCGTTGTCGTCCAGGTTGCGGCAGCGGCCGGGGTTGAACGCGGCAAAGGTCACCGACACCCGCGCCTGGCCATTGCCGCAGGCTACCGGGTACGACCGGCGCAGCACATGCTCACGTTGCTCCACCGGCATGCCCGGGCCATCGGTGACGAAGGCTTCGATCAGCACAACCACCTGACCGCCGTCATGTGCCCAGCGGCCTGCCTCGGCCAGGGTCAGGGGGACATGGTGGCCGCTGCAGCACTTGCCGCATCCGGTGCAGCCAAAACGCAAGGTGGCGGTCACTTGGCTTGCGGGCTCCATTCGCTGACGAAGGCACGCTGCTGTTGGCGGTCGTACAGGCACAGCTCGGTGCCAGTGCGCTGCTGCATGTGCTTCTGCGGGTAGACACCTTCGACCAGCAAGGCACTCATGCCTACCTGGTCATCGAATTCGGCGGGCTTGCCGCGGGCGTGGGCGTCCTTGAACTGGCTGGCCGCCAGGCAGGCTTTGAGCATCTGCTGGCGCTGCGTGTTCCAGGCCTGGCTGCTGGAAGCCTGGGCGATACCGCTGAAAAGGGCGCAGCCGATCAGGATGGAGCTGAGATACTTCATGGCGGGTTCCGGCAAATTTTTTGCGAGGGCCCGAATTATGCCCGACTTGCCCCCGGCAGCAAGCCGGGGAGTTTGTCGCTGAATATATCAGTGCTCGGCGAACACCACGGCACGTGCTGCCACCACCAGACAATCGGTCAGCTCCGGCGAGGAAAACTTGGTGAGGATGGCATTCGCCCCGGCCTGGGTTGCCTTCTCGCTGCTCATGGCGCTGTCCAGCGAGGTGTGCAGCAGCACGTACAGGTGCTGGAAGTCGGGGGTTTCACGCAGGGTTCGGGTGAAGGCGTAGCCATCCATCTCGCTCATTTCGATATCGGAGACGACCACGTTGATCTCCTGTGCAGTGCCTTGCAGTTCCAGCAGCACATTGATCGCGTCCTTGGCGCTGCGCGCGGTGTGGCACTCGATGCCCAGGTTGCGCAGGGTGTGCACCGACTGCTGCAGGGCCACCTGGCTGTCGTCCACCACCAGGATATTGGTGGCGGCCAGCAGGCTGGCGTCTTCTGCGCTTACTGAGCCGCGCGCTGGCTCTGGCGCAGGCGGGGCAATGCCGTGGATGACCTTCTCGATATCCAGCACCTGCACCAAGGAGTTGTCGACGCGGGTAACACCGGTGATGAACGAGCGGTTGCCCGAGGCATAGGGCGGCGGTTTGATGTCGGTGCTCAGGCAATGCACGATGCGGCTTACGGCCTGCACGTGCAGGCCCTGGCGCGAACGGCTGATCTCGGTGACGATCAGGCAACCGCCTTGCGGGTCCTCCAGCGGCTGCTCGCCGATGGCACGGGACAGGTCGATGACCGACAACGAATGGCCACGCAAGGTGGCTACGCCTTTCACGTGGGGGTGCGACTCGGGCAGCTTGGTCAGCGGCGGGCAGGGGATGATCTCGCTGACCTTGAGCAGGTTGATTGCCATCAGCTTGCCGCTGCGCAGGGTGAACAGCAGCAGCGACAAGGAGTCCGCGCGGGCTTTTTGCGTGGCCATGGTGACCTTCGGTGGGAAACAGGGGGGATAACCGGTTATCGGCCAGGTCAGGCTGGGCTTTAGGGCGCAATCCGCCGCAGATCAAGAAGGCTGAGCAACCCTGTAGGAGCGGCCTCGTGTCGCGAAAGGGCTGCAAAGCAGCCCCGGGGTTTCAGCACAGATGCACAAACTGCAGGGGCTGCTTTGCAGCCCTCTCGCGACACGAGGCCGCTCCTACAAGGGCCAGCGCTTGGCAGCAGTGTGGATCAGCGCTCGCGCAGGGCCTCCTTGGCCCGGTTCAGCGGTTTGATCAGGTAATCGAGTATGGTTTTTTCGCCAGTGCGGATATCCACTGTGGCAATCATCCCCGGGACAATCGCGAAGTGCTTGCCGGCCTTGTTCTTCAGGCTGTCCTGCTCGGTACGGATGAACACGCGGTAGTAGTAGATTTCCGGTTTCACCTCGTCTTGCAAGGTATCCGGCGAAATACCCACCACCTTGCCATCCAGCCCGCCATACACCGAATAGTCATAGGCACTGATCTTGACCTTGGCCGCCTGGTCCGGGTGGATGAAGGCAATGTCGCGCGGGGCGATGCGGGTTTCGATCAGCAGGCGCTCGTCCATCGGCACGATTTTCATCACCTGGCCACCGGGCTGTACCACGCCGCCCAGGGTGTTCACCTCGATGTCCTTGACGATGCCGCGCACCGGCGAACGCAGGGTCAGGCGGGTGAGCGAGTCGCTGCGCCCGCGGATTACCTCTGACAGGCTGTCGGCCTCGGCGCTGGCCTTGGCCAGCTCCTCCCGGGCGCGCACCAGGTAGTCGGACCGGGCCTCGTTGGCTTTGAGTTCAAGCTCCGAACGCTGGCGGTTCAGGCGGATGACCTCGACCCGGCTGGAGGCGCCCATTTTCGCCAGGTTTTCGGTGATCTTCAGCTCACTGCGCACCAGCCGCAGCGAATCCTCGATGCCGGCCAGGGTCTGCTCCAGGCCACGGCGGCGGGTCTGGTACAGCGCCGTTTCCGCTTCGATCAGTTCGGGCGAGTCGCGCAGGCTGGCCGGGAAGGCCAGCGGTTTGCCGGTCACCTCGGCCTGCAGCCGGGCCTGGCTGGCCTTGGCGGCGCGGTACTTGGCCTCGCTTTCGCCCACGCTGGAGGCGGTCTTGGTCGGGTCCAACTGGGCCAGTACCTGGCCGCGCTCGACCAGGTCGCCTTCGGCCACGTTCATCTGCGCGACGATCCCCCCTTCGAACGACTGGATCACCTGCTCCCGGGAGCTGGGGATGACCTTGCCGGTACCGGTGGAAACCTCGGTCACCTCGAACCAGGCGGCCCAGGCCAGGAACGCGGCCAGCATCAGTGCGCTGAGGGTGATGAGGCGCCCGGCGCGGAATACGGCCCGGTCGTCCTGCCCGTCCAGGTAGGACGCCGGGAGTTCGTGGTTGCTCATGCCTGCGCTCCTTGCAGTTTGGCCAATGCGGCATCGCGGGTGTCATCGATGACGATGCGCCCACCGTCGAGCACCACAATGCGCTCCACCCGTTGCAGCACGCTCAGGCGGTGGGTAGCGATCACCAGCGTGCGGCCCTGGCAGAAGCGCTCCAGGTTATCCAGCAGTTTGCGCTCGGTCATGTCGTCCAGCGATGCCGTAGGTTCATCCAGCAGCAGCACCTGTGGCTGGCGCACCAACAGGCGCGACAGCACCAGTGCCTGGCGCTGGCCGCCAGACAGGCCCAGGCCGCCTTCGAGGATCAGGTGGTCCATACCCTTGGGCAGGCGGCGGACAAAGTCCAGCGCCCCGGTGGCAGCCAGCGCGGCCACCAGTTCCTGGTCGCTGGCCTGGCCGGCACCGAGGGTCAGGTTTTCCCGCAGGGTGCCGTGGAACAGCCGCGCGTACTGCGGCAGCAAGCCTACGTCGCGGCGCAGGTCGGCAGGGTCGAGGTGGGCCAGGGCGATGCCGTCCAGGCTGACCTCGCCCTGTACCAGGTCCATGGCCCCGCCCAACGCCTGCAGCAGGGTGGACTTGCCCGCGCCGTTGCGGCCGAGCACTGCAATGCGTTCGCCCGGCTGAATATCCAGTTGGCCAATGTTGAGCACCGGGGGAGATTCTTCGCTGTAGCGGAAGTTGGCCTGGCGCAGGCGGTATTCACCGCGGATTGCCGGCAGGTGCACGCGCGCTTCGCCTTCGGGGTGGTCGACCGCCGACTGCATCAGTTTGTCCAGGCCTTGCAGGGCGACCTTGGCCTGCTGCCAGCGGGTCAGCACATGGGTCAGCTGGGCCAGCGGCGCCATCATTCGCGACGACAGCATCGACGCCGCCACCAGGCTACCGGTGGTGAGGTCGCCGGCGATCACCATCGGTGCACCGACCACGATGACCACGGCAAACACGGCACCTTGCACGCTCTGGGTCCAGGTCACCAGGCCGTTGGTGAGCGTGCGCAGGCGCAGGTTGGTGTGTGCACAGGCTGCGTTGTACTGGTTCCACTGGCGCTCGAAGCGTGCTTCGGCCTGCAGCGCCTTGATTTCGTCCAGGCCCTGGATGCTTTCCACCAGCATGGCGTTGCGCAGCGCCGACTCGCGCATCGAGGCGTTGGCCAGCCGCGCCAGGCGCCGCTGCGCCAGTAGGCCTGGCAGCAGCATGGCCAGCAGCGCCACCAGCGGAATGAACACCAGCACGCCGCCGATCAGCCAGAACACGAACAAGAACAGCAGGAAGAATGGCAGGTCCGCCAACGCCGTGGCAGTACTGGAGGTGATCAAATCGCGGATCGACTCCAGCTCGCGCAGTTGCGAAATGAACGAACCGGTGGACTTCGGCCGCACCGAGTTGCGCAGGCGCAAGGCATGGCCATAGACCAGGTCACTCACCCGCAGGTCGGCGCGCTTGCCGAGCAGGTCGGTGACCTTCAGGCGCAGCAGGCGCATGCTGAAGTCGAACACCAGCGCCAGCACCACGCCGCCGAACAGCACGTACAAGGTGGGCAGTGATTCTGCCGGGATCACACGGTCGTAGACCTGCATCGAAAACAGCACCCCGGCCAGCGCCAGCACGTTGGCCACCAGCGAGGCGACCATCACCTGCCCATAGGGGCGCAGGTCGCGCAGCACGATACGGGCGAACCAGTGGCGGTCGTAGGGGGCGGTGTAGTCATCGGTGCGTACATCGCGCAACGGCCGCGCCGGGCGCAACAGCGCAACCCGGGTGATGCGGCCCTTGAGCGTGTCGCGGGGCAGGCGTGTGGTCAGGCCCTGGTCACCGGCGAACACCACCGCCAGGTCATCTTCTTCGGTGACTGCCTCGACCACGGCCAACTGGCCATCGTCCAGCTCCAGTACCAGCGGTGTACGCCATTGCCGCAGGCCCTTGGCATCGAAGCGCACGAAGCGCAGTGCCAGGCCGGCCTGGCGGGCCATGTGGCGAAGAATTTCGTCCAGCGGCCGGGCATCCTCCACCGCCGCCAGGCGAATACGCTGGGGCGACACGTCCAGGCGGTAGTGGTGCGCCACCTGCAGCATCACCTCCAGCCACGGCCCCAGGTCTGGCCGGTGGGCCGCCTCCGGCGCTGCTGCCGCTGGCTGGGTGGGCAGGGTTACATTGATCGAATCGCTCATGGCTGGATCTCCACACCTTGCAGGTTGCGCCCCTCAAGGCCAAAGGCCGCGCGCAGCGCGCCGGTGTTGTACAGGCAGTCGACATCCAGGCGCAGCAGATCGGAGCGGGTGCCGGCAAGTTCGAACCGTGATTGGTAGATCTCCTGCTCGGCGTTGAGCAGGTCGAGCAGCGGCCGTGTGCCCAGGTCCAGATACTGGCGGCCATAGAGCATGCGCGCCTCCTGGATGCTGACCTGGCGCGCTTCCAGCGAACTCAGCCGGCGGCCCAGCCCGGAGGTTTGTGCCTGAGCCTCGGCCAGGCCACGCCGTGCCTGCAGGCGCGCGGCATCTTCGGCGGAGTCGGCGGCGCTCAAGGCGTGGCTGGCAGCGCGGCTGCGGGCGCTGATCGCACCGCCTTGGTAGATCGGTACCTCGACGTTGAGGTAGATGCCCGCCTGGGTGCGGTCCATGCGTGAGTTATCGCGGTTGTAGTCGTTGTCCAGGTAATGGTTGACCTGGGGCTGCAGCGACACGGTCGGGTAGGCCTCGGCCTTGGCCTGGGCCAGCTCTGCCTGGCCTTGCGCACGCTGGGCCAGGGCCATCAGCACGGCCGGCAGGCGATCATCGCCTTGCGCAGGCCGCTTGCAGGCCTGGTTCAACGCCGCAGGCGACTGCTCGGCCAGGGCCGGCGGGGTCACGCGGCCCATCAGCGCGGCCAGGGTGGAGCGCCAGCGCTCGTATTGCGACTGATATTCCTCCAGGGTGGCGCGGGCGCTTTCCACGCGGGATTCGGCCTGTACCACGTCGGAGCGGGTGCTGGCGCCCATGTCGCTGCGCTGGCGAGCCATCCCGGCAATGTCGCCCACGCCGCGGATCTGCTCGCGGGCAATGGCCATCAACTGTTCGTAGCGGCGGGTTTCGATCCAGGCATAGGCAGTGTCACGGGCCAGGTCGTCCACCACCAGCAGGATATTGGCCTGGGCCCGCGCGGCGGCGGCCTGCGCCGCGTTGACGGCGCTGTCGACCTTGCCGAAATCGTAGAGCATCTGCTTGAGCGACAGGTTGAGGGCCTGGCTGTTGCGATCGCCCCCGTAGCCGGTGTCATAACCGGTGCGGATACCGCCGGAAATCTGCGGGTAGTAACCCGCGCGGGCGACGTTGATGCCTTCCCCCTGTTTGTACAGGTTGCCGATCGCTTCGGCGATGCTGGGGTGCCATTGCGCGGCCTGCAACACCGCCTCGGTCAGGCCCAGGCGCTCGCCACTGGCGATCGGGGCCATGCCGGTCGGTGGCCGCGCAGGCACCGCCGCGGGCGCATCGCGTAGCAGCGATGGCCCGATGTGGCGCAGGTGGGGGTCTATATCATCGGCTGCCTGGGCAACCGGTTGGAGATTCAGGGCCAGGAGCCCGCAGGCTCCAAGCAACAACGGTGACAGCGGACTGCTTCGCTTCACATAGTTCCCTTACTGCTGGTCGTCCGTGCCGCCGGGCGTTTGCCCGGCGGGTTTGCCGCGGCCTCAGACGACGTGAATGCCGTTCTGTACCCACAGGTGGTGGCTCGGGTCCTCCTGGGCCGTGTATTGGTTATAGTCGATCCCGTCGGCGGTCTGGTTGCCGACCAGGTTCCAGTTGTCAGTCATGTGCACCGAGTCATGGTTGTCGCCCTTGATGATCAACGTGTCGGTGCCGGTTTCGGTGATGGCCACCACGTCGGCCAGGTTGAGTGTCAGGGCCACCGCGCTGGTGTCGTTGAGGTCGATGGCCTCGATGCCGTGCACGCGGCCGACCAGGTTGCCCAGGTCGATGCTGACATCGCCGCCACCCCATTGCAGGGTGTCGGTACCCGTGCCACCGTCGACGCTGGCGAAGTTCTGGTCGACGATCACCAGGGTGTCGTCACCCGCGCCACCTTCAAGCGTGATGTGCCCGCCCTGGCTGCCCACCAGGTGGTCGTTGCCGTCGCTGCCAGCAACCACATCGCTGACAGCGGCGACACTGGCCAGGGCGACTGCCTCTTCACCGCTGTCGGCCAGCAGCGACGTGGTGCTGACCAGGCCAGCGGCATTTTCCAGGTTGATGGTCAACGTTGCCGTGTCGGTACTGCCGTTAGGGTGGGTCAGCTCGTAGGTGAAGGTATCGTGCTGGCCGACCGCTGCGGCGCTGACCCCCGAGTTGAGGGTGTAGGTGTAGCTGCCATCGGCCTGCACCAGCAAAGTGCCATAGGTGCCCGCCACGCTCACCCCGTTGTAGCCGGGTATGGTGTAGGTGTTGGCTGCGGTCAGCACGCTCAGCACGGTCAGTGCCGAACCCAGGGTATCGTCCGCCAGCAGGTTGCCGGTGGCCGCCGTGGCGCCACTGACCACGAACTCGTTCAGGTGGGTAGTGGTGGCGTTGACGCTGGTGGTGATGGAGCTGGCCAGGCCAATGCCGCCGGCGGTCACCCGCACGTGGTAGGTGCCGGCGCCCTGGTTCTGGAAGGTATACCCTGCGCCCCCGCCCAACAGGCTGATCAACGAGCCTCCGCCTACCGACTGCACCAGCACGTACTGGCCCGTGGCCGGGTTGAGCTTGAGCAGTTCAAGGGTGGTGCCGTTGAGCAGGCTCAGCAGGTTGGCGGAATTGAGTACCACTTGCAGGTTAGCCGTGGTATCGGCAGCCACCGTAGTGGTGTAAGTGGCCTGGCGGCTGCCGATCAGCGGCAGGGTCAACGAGCCCAGCGTACTGCTGCTGGTGTCTACCCGGTTGGCCAGGGTGAGGTTGCTGAAGCCTACGTCGTTGACTGCGTCAAGTACCGTGGCTGGCGCCGCGTAGTTACTGTCGCTCCAGACTTCCGTGGCTTGTGGGCTATCGATGCGCACATACAGGTTGGCGCTGTCGGACAGGCCGTTGGGGTGCACCAGCTGGTAGCTGAACACATCCACTTTGCCGACGCTGGCCGGGCTGCCGTTGGGCGTATAGGTGTAGCTGCCGTCGCCGCGGATCACCAGCGTGCCGTACAGGCCTTGCACCGTGGTGGCACTGCCGGCCGAAACGTAGCTGCCGCCTTTGAGTACCTGCAGCACCGCGGCGCTGTCCGGGCCCCGCGCATCCACCACGCCATCGGTGCCCACGTCGGTGATGACGTTGCCAGAGGTGGCTGTGCCAGTACCGGTGAACTCGGTCAGGCTGGTGGAGGTGATATCCAGCGAGGTACTGACATTGGTGATCAGGCCAATGCCACCGCTGCCCACCGTCAGGCGGTAATCGCCCGCCTGCAGCACGCCGATGTCAACTTGCAGGCCTTGGCCCAACGGCAACAGGATCAGGTCCAGCAAGCCCTGGCTGTTACCGGTGGCCAGCGTGACCCAGGTTCCGCTGGCATTCTTCACCTGCAGGGTGAAGGTGGTGTTGTCCAGCAGGGCCAGTGCGCTGCTGGTGGTCAGGGTCAGCGTGGGGTCGGCCGTGGTGCCGGCGGCTACCGTCCAGGTGTAGGTCTTGGTGAACCCTGCCAAGAGGGTGGTGAAGCTGTCGGTGTAGGTCCTGCTGGCGGTGACCGCGGCCAGGTCGACCGTCGCGGTGGCCAGGTTATCGCTGGCGATGACCGGGGCGTTGGCATCCACATCCGGCGCAGTGATGCTGGCGTTGCCCGACACGTTGCCGCGTGGGTCGCTCAGTGTCACCGCAAGCACCTGCCCGTTGTCCTGAGGGGGGCTCAGGGTCACGGTAAAGCTGCCATCGGCTTGCACGGTAGCGGTTTGCAGCACGGTGCCGCTGGCGCTGCGCACGGTCACCGTGGCGCCCACTTCACCGGTACCGGTCAGGGTGCTGCCGTCGGTACTGATCGCCAGGTTGGCGGCCGCAGCCGGCGGGGTCAGGTCCGGGGCGGTCAGTGCGGTACCGGTAGACTCATTGCCGGCACTGTCGGTGAGCGTGACGCTGAGTGCCTGGTTGTCGATCTGCGCGGCATTCAGGCTGACCACAAACAGGCCGGTGCTGCCCACGGTTGCCGTACCCAGCACGGTCCCGGCACTGTTGCGCACGGTAACCGTGCTGCCAACCTGGCCAGAGCCGCTGACCATTGTGCCATTGGTATTGATGGTGGCCAGCGGCGCCGCCGGCGGGGTGGTGTCCGGGGCGTTGAGGTTGACGCTGCTGGACAGGTTGCCCGCAGCGTCCGCCTGGCGCACCACCAGCAATTGCCCGTCGTTCTGTGGCGTGGTCAGGGTGATGCTGAAGGTGCCGTCGGCTTGCACCACGCCACTGCCCACCGGTCCGTTGGCGCCTTGCACGGTGACGGTGGCGCCAGCTTCACCATTACCGGTCACCACGGTACCTGCGCCGTTGATGGTGACATTGGTCGGTAGCGCAGGCGGTTGCAGGTCGGCAGCGGTGTAGCGGGTGCTGCCGGACGTATTGCCCGCAACGTCGGCCTGGCTCACCGCCAAGACCTGGCCATTGAGCTGCGCGGCGTTGAGGTTGACGGCGTACACGCCACCGCCATTGACCACGGCGCTGCCGAGCACGTTGCCACCGGCATCGCGCACGGTCACCGTGGCACCGGCCTCGCCAGTACCGCTCAGCACCAGGCCGTTGGTCGACAGGCTGGTCACCAGCGGGTCGGCTGGTGCGGTGGTATCGGCTGCCTGCAATAAGGTTGGCTGCGACTCGCCGCCCACCAGGGCCACGGCGGTGACCTGCAGGTACTCGCCGTTGAGTTGCGCCGAGTCGAGCGTCAACGTGAAAGTGCCGTTCAATGTCGCGCCGCCGGTACCGATCACGTTGCCTGCGGCATCGTACACACGGATGCCTACGCCGCTGGGCGCGTTACCCGACAAGGTCAGGCCGTCGCTGCCCAGCGTCACGTTGGTCGGCGGTGTTGGCGGAGCCACCAGCGGTGTGACATAGGTCGCCACCGCCGACGTATTGATGCCGTCAGACTGCGTGATGGCCAGCGTTGCCAGCGAGCCTGCTGCCGGCGTCAGGGTGATCTGGAAGTTGCCAGCGGCGTCTACCGTGCCAGTGCCTAGCACGCTGCCGCCCAGGCTGACGGTGACCGTGGCATTGGCCTCGCCCTTGCCGGTGAGCACGTTGAAGGTGTTGTTGATTGCCAGGTTGGTCACCAGGTCAGGTGGCGAGGTGTCGTTGGCCTGGTAGGGCGCAGCAACCGAGACGTTGCCGGCGTCATCGGTAGACACCACGCTGAGCAACTGGCCATTGTTCTGCGCCGGGCTGATGGGCACGGTGAAGCGCCCGTCGGCACCGACCTCCACCTGGCCCACGAGGGTGTTGTCCGGGCCACGCACGGTGATCAGCGTGCCGGCCTCGGCAGTGCCGGTCATCGACGTACCGGCCGGGTTGAGCAGCAAGTCGCTTGGCTGCACCGGTGCGGTCAGGTCGGGGGCGGTCAGCTCCAGGGGGGGCGACGGGTTGCCGGTGGCGTCCTGGGCAATGATGGTCAGCGTTTCGCCGTTGATTTGAGGCTGGCTCAAACCGAGGACGAAGGTGCCATCCAGGTCGACAGTCACCTGGCCCAGCAGGTCACCGTTGTTGTTTATCACCGTGACCCGGGTACCGGCCTCGGCGGTGCCGATCAACTGGGTACCGCTGTCGTTGATGCTGGCAATGACGATGGCCGGCGGCGTTACGTCGACTGCCGTGACGGTACTGATCGGCGACACGTTGTCACTGGCGTCGGTGAGGGTTACCTGCACCTGCTGGCCATTGAGCTGGGCGGTGTCCAGGCCGACGCTGAAGGTGCCGTCGGCAGCGACCGTGGTGGTGCCGATTTGCGTTGTACCCACATAGACGCGCACCGTGGTACCCGCTTCGCCAACCCCGGTCAGCACATCGCCTGCCGCATTGAGCCGCAACTCGGTTGCAGCCGCGGGGGGCGTGAAGTCCGGCGCCTGCACGCTGACCGGAGCGCTGACGTTGCCGGGCGGATCGGCCTGCAGTACTGACAGCACCTGGTTGTCGATTTGTGCAGGCGACAACACGACGCTGAAGCTGCCGTCGGCCAGCACCGTAGCGGTTCCCAGTACGCTACCGGCGGCGTTGCTCACGATCACCGTGGCGCCGGCCTCACCCAGGCCAGTGACCACACTGCCGTCGGCGTTGATCGCCACCTGGGTGAGCGGGGCAGGTGGGGTGAAGTCCGGGGTCTGCAGGGTCGCTGCTGCCGACACGTTACCGGCGGCGTCGGCCTGGGTGAAGCTGAGCAGCTCGGCATTGCCCAGTGCCGGGTTCAGGGTAATGGTGAAGTGCCCGCTGGCATCGACGATGGCGCTGCCGATCGGCGCGCCGCTCGGGTCGGTCACGGTCACCTCGGCGCCGACTTCGCCGCGGCCGGTCAGGGTGACACCATCGCCGGAAACCGCCAGGTCGCTCGGCGCCGCAGGTGGTGTAGTGTCTGGCGCAGTGATGGTGCTGGCGGCCGACTGGTTGCCGGCCGCATCGGTCAGAAGCACCTGTAGCGGCTGACCGTTGGCTTGCGGCGAGGCGAGCACGACCTGGAAGCTGCCGTCGGCGCGCACTACGGCCGTGCCCAGCACGCTGCCATCGACAGCCATTACCCACACGCTGGCGCCGGCCTCGCCGCTACCGTTGAGCAGGCTGCCGCCCCCGGCGAATGCCAGGTCTGCGGCGGCATCCGGTGCCACGCGATCGGGGGCAGTGATGCTCACGCTGTTGGACTCGTTGCCGGCCGCATCGGCCTGGCTGGCGCTGAGCTGTTCGCCGTTGAGCTGCACGCTGCCCAGGGGGGCGCTGAAGTTGCCATTGGCATCGACCACTGCCGTGCCCAGGTCGATACCTCCTTCACCGACCACGGTAACGGTGGCGCCTGGTTCGCCGCGCCCGGTCAGGACCAGGCCGTCGCTGGACAGCACCAGGTTGCTGAGCGGTTGTGGCGCCGTAGTGTCCGGCGCCTGCAAGGTGGCCGGCAGCGACAGGCTGCCATCGCTGGCCATTGCGCTCACTTGCAGCACTTCGCCATTGGCCTGGGCGCTGCCCAGGTTGACGGTGAAGGTGCCGTCGTTGGCGACCGGGCTGCTGCCCAGCACCGCGCCGTTGGGGCCGTAAACAGTGACCGTGCTGCCCGCCGTGGCGGTGCCGGTGACCGATAGACCGTCTGCAGCCAGCACCAGGTTGTCTGGCGTGGCGGGGGCCAGAATGCCTGGCGCAGTCACGTTTTGCTCAGGCGAGGCGTTTTGCGCGGCATCGGTTTGCACCACGCCCAGGCGTTCACCGGTGAGCGCCGCAGGCGACAAGGCCACGCTGAAGCTGCCATCGGCGGCCACGGTTGCGGTACCCAGTATGGTCGCGTCCGGTGCGCGTACGGTGACCGTCGCACCTGCTTCGCCCTGGCCGGTAAGGGTCGCGCCGTCGGCAGACACCGCCAGGTTACTGACCGCCGCGGGCGGCGTGGTATCGGCGGCCGTGTACGGCGCCGCTGGCGATACATTGCCCGCCGCATCGGTGGCGGTTACCTGCAGGGTCTGGCCGTTGGTCTGGGCACTGTTCAACGTGACCTGGAAAGTGCCATTGCTGCTGGCCACCGCGCTGCCCAGCACACTGCCGCCGGCATCGCGGACGGTCACGGTGCTGCCGGCTTCGGCGTTACCGGTCAGTTGCAGCCCGGTCGCCGACAGGGCCAGTGCCGTGGGTGCTGCTGGCGGGGTGAAGTCCGGTGCGGTCACCGCCACGGCGCTGGAGGTGTTGTTGCCGGCATCGGTCTGGGTCACGCTCAGTTGCTGGGCGTTGAGCTGGGCAGTGGTCAAGGTCAGGCTGAAGCTGCCGTTGGCCGCGACCAGGCCGGTGCCGATGATGGTGCCGTCAGGCCCGCGCACGGTCACGCTGGCGCCGGCTTCGCCCAGGCCACTGAGGGTCAGGCCGTTGTTGTTCAGCACCACATTGGTCAGCGGTGCTGGCGGGGTCAGGTCTGGCGTGGCCACGTTCACCGCTGGCGAGGTATTGCCGGCGGCGTCCACTTGCGTCACACCAATGGCCTGGCCGCTGTTTTGCGGCGTATCGAACGTCACGGTGAAGCGGCCATCGGCGCCCACCGTGGCGCTACCCAGCACAGTACCGGCGGCATTGCTGACCTGTACCGTAGCGCCCACTTCACCGCTACCGGAAAGCTGCCTGCCGTCGGCACTGAGCAGCGGGTCGGCGATGGCGGCAGGTGGCGTGCGATCCGGGGTCGCCAGGCTGGCGGGGCCTGATACGTTGCCTGCGGCATCACTGAGGGTGACCTGCAGCGGGCTGCCGCTGACTTGCGCGCTGGGCAGGGTGATCTGGAACTGGCCGCTTTGGTTGACGGTGCCGGTAGCCAGGATGGCGCCACTGGCATCGCGCACAGTGACACTGGCACCGGCTTCGCCCTGGCCGCTGACCACAGTGGCGGCAGCGTTCAGGCTGAGGTTGCTGGCGGCGGCTGGGGCCTGCAGGTCGGGTGCCTGCAGGCTGGCGGCCAGCGACACGTTACCCGCAGCATCGGCCTGGGTGACGATCAGGTTCTGGCCGTTGGCCGCCGCCGGCGACAGGGTGATGCTGTACAGGCCATTGCTGCCGACCACGCCGCTACCCAGCACATTCCCCTGGGCGTCGGTGACCCGCACGTTGGCACCCACTTCGCCTTGGCCGGTCAGCGTGCTGCCGGTGCGGTCGATGGTGGCGCTCGGGGCTTCAGGTGCAGTGATATCGTTGGCGACCACGGTGGCCGGTACCGAGGGCTGGCCGTCGGCGCCGATCCGCGCGCTGACCTGCAAGGTCTGTGCGTTGAGCTGGGCGTTGCTGAAGAACACCCGGAAGACACCATCGCTGCCCACCGTCGCCGTGCCCAGCGTGGTGCCGGCGGATGTCACAGTGATCAACGCGCCCACCGTGCCGGTGCCCGTCAGCACGAAGCCGTCGGCGCTGATGGCCAGGTCCGCCGGGGTGGCCACTTCGCTGCCGGTCGGGCCAGTCAGGGTCACACCGTCGGATTCATTGCCGGCCGGGTCGATGACCACCACGCTGACCTCTTCGCCAGCGGCCAGCGGCGGGTCGACCGGCACCACGAAGGTACCATCCGGCCCTGCGGTGGTGGTGCCACGGTCACTGTTGTCCGGGTTGCGGATGACCACGGTGCTGCCCGGCTCTGCAGTGCCGCCGACGCTGCTGCCGTCGGGGCTCACAGTCACGCCGCTGGCAGGTTCCGGGTCGGTGGTGTCGGGTGCGGTAACGGTAACCGGTGCCGAGCTGTTGCCCGCCGGGTCGGTGACGATCACGGTCACGCTTTCGCCGTTGTTCTGCGGGGTTGGCAGTGGCACGTTGAAGCTGCCGTCGGGGTTCACTTCAACCGTGGTTTCCACGCCTGCGCCGTCACGCACCGTCACGGTATCAGCGCCCGGTGCATTGCCGCTGACCGTGCTGCCGTCTTCGCTGACCACCACCCCGGTGGGCAAGGCCGGCGGGGTGAGGTCGGGTGCAGTGATCGGGGTGCTGTCGGAGACATTGCCCGCCACATCGGTCAAGGTCACCTGCAGCGCCTGGCCATCGAGCTGGGCCGGGCTGACCGCGACAGTGAAGCTGCCGCCAACCGGCACCACCACGCTGCCCAGCAGGTCGCCGGCGGCGTTGCGTACCTCGACGGTGCTGCCTGCTTCGCCCGTACCCTGAACGGTGTCGCCGCCCGCGCTTATGGTCAGGCCACCCGGTGCTTGCGGTGCGGTGCTGTCGTCGGCAGTGAACGCCACGGATGGCGACGTGTTGCCGCCAGCATCGACCACTACCACCGACACGGTTTCGCCGTTGGTCTGGGCGGGGGCCAAGGGCACGCTGAAGCTGCCGTCCTCTTCCACCTGCGCGGAGCCCAGCAGGTCGCCAGCGCCGTTGCGCACCTGCACGGTACTGCCTGGTTCGGCCTGGCCGGTGAGTGCCGTGCCCGTGCCATTGATGCCCAGGCCTTCAGCGGCTACCGGGGCTTGCAGGTCCGGCGCGGTGACGCTGCCGGCGGTGGAGGTATTGCCGGTCGCGTCCGCCTGGGTGACGGCCAAGGTCTGGCCATTGAGCTGCGGTGGGTCGATGGTCACCTGGAAGCTGCCGTCCGTTTGTACGGTGGCAGTGCCCAGCACGGCGCCGCCGGCGCCGGTCACGGTTACCTGCGCCCCCGGCTCGCCGCTACCGCTCAGGCTGCCACCGTCACCCGCCAGTACCAGGCCGGTGGGTGTGTCGGGGGCCTGGGTATCCGGTGCCGACAGATCGACCGCGGTCGACAGGTTGCCACTGGCGTCGCGCTGCTCGACGGTCAGGGCCTGACCGTTGGTTTGCGGGGTATCGAGGCTGATTTCGAACGCACCACCGGCGCCTACCACGATGCTGCCCAGTACGCTGCCGTCCGGCCCGCGTACGGTCACGGTCGCACCCGGTTCACCGTTGCCGGTGACCATGACGCCGTCGCCATCGATGGCCGGGTTGGTCACTGCTTGCGGCGGGGTACTGTCTGGTGCGGTGAAGTCCACTGGCCCGGCACTGTTGCCTTGGCTGTCGGTGGCTTCCACGGTCAGGCTTTCGCCATTGCGCTGCGGTGCGTTGAGGGTGACGTCGAAGCGCCCGTCCCCGCCCACGGTGGCGGTCCCCAGTACATTGCCGTCGGCATCGCGCACGGTGACCAGCGAGCCGCTCTGGCCCTGGCCGGTGAGGTGGATGCCGGCGCTGTCGATGGCCAGCGCCGACGGTTGCAGCGGGCCATCCAGGTCAGGTGCGATGACAGTAGCGGTCGAACTGTTGCCTGCGGCGTCACGCAGCACCACGTCCAGCTCCTGGCCATCGGTTTGCGCCGGGTTCAGGACCACGCTGATCACGCCATCGGCGCCCACCTGGGCATTACCCAGTACGTTGCCCTGGGCGTCCACCACCTGCACGCGGGTGCCGGGTTCGCCACGGCCGGTCAATACGCTGCCATCGTTGCTCAGTTGCAACTCGGTGGCCTCGTTGGGCGGGGTGATGTCCGGTGCGCTGATCTGGGTCGGCAGTGAGCTGTTGCCATCCGCGTCGATGGCTACCACATCCAGCAGCTCGCCGTTCGCCTGGGCAGGGCTGAGGGGGATGTTGAAGCTGCCGTCGTTGCCGACTTGCACGCTACCCAGCACACCGCCTTGGGCATCCCGCACTTCCACCAGGCTGCCAGCCGGGGCCATACCACTGATGGCGCTGCCATCGGCAGCTACCACCAGCCCCGTCGGGCTGTCCGGCACGGCGATGGCCGGTACGGTGACCGTCAGGGCAACCGAAGGGTTGCCGGCGGCATCGGTCTGTTGCAAGGCAATGGCGTCGCCTGCGGCCAGTGGGCTGTCGAGGTCGATCAGGAAGGTGCCATTCGCTGCGACCACCCCGGTGCCGATCACGTTGCCATTGCCATCCCGGATTTCAACCGTGGCACCCGCTTCACCACGGCCGGAAACGACCAGGCTGCCAGCACCCAGCACCACATTGCTGATAATGCCGGGCGGGGTGATGTCCGGGGTTACGTAGCTCAACGGCAGCGAGGTGTTGCCTGCGGCGTCGGTCACCCGCACGCTGACGGTTTCGCCATTGGCCTGCGCCGGGTCGAGGGTGAGGCTGAAACTGCCATCCGCTTCGGCGAGGGTACTGCCGATCACGTTGCCAGCAGCGTCGCGTACCTCTACCCGGGCACCGGCCTCGGCATTGCCGGTCAGGCTGACGCCATCGACCAGCGCCAGGTCGGTGGGTTGCAGTGGCGCCACCTGATCCGGTGCGGTCAGCGGGCTTGGGCTGGACACGTTGCCAGCAGCATCGGTCAAGGTCACTTGCAATGACGAGCCATCCACCACCGGGGTGGGCAGGGTAACGTTGAAACTGCCGTCCTGCTGCACGGTGCCGCTGGCCAGCAGTTGGCCTTGGTCGTTGCGTACCTCTACGGTGGTGCCGGCTTCGCCGCGGCCGGACACGGTGCGGCCGTCATTGCTGATCGCCAGGTTGGTGGCAGGCTCTGGTGGCGTGGTGTCGCCGCCGTTGTCGATGACCGGTGCGGTAAGGGTGCCGGCCTGCGAGGCATTGCCGGCTGCGTCGGTGGCAACCACTTGCAACTGTTCGCCCGCCACCTGGGCAGGGCTGAGGGTGATTTCAAACGCACCACTGGCGCCCACCACCACAGTACCAAGTACGGTGCTGCCATCGGCCGCCAGCACGCGCACGGTGCTGCCGGGTTCGGCACGGCCGCTGACGGCGGTACCGTCGGCGGTAATGGCCAGTTCGCTAGGCGCCACCGGTGGCGTGATGTCTGGTGCGCTGACCTGTACCGGCAGCGACGAAGTGCCGTTGTTGTCGATGGCTACCACATCCAGCAGTTGGCCATTGGCCTGGGCCGGGTTGAGGACCACGGTGAAGGTGCCTTCGGCGCCGACCACCACGCTACCGATCAGCGCACCCTCGGCATCATGCACTTCCACGCGGCTGCCCACGGGGGCCGAGCCACTGACGCTGGTACCGTCTTCGGCGACTACCAGGTCGCTTGGGCTGAGCGGTACGGTTACCAGCGGCACGTCATAGTCCAGCGCCAGCGAGGCGTTGCCGCTCGGGTCGGTCTGGACCAGGCTCAGGCGTTCACCCGGCAACGCGGGCGGGTCGAGGTCGAGCAGGAAGGTGCCGTTCGCGGTCACCACGCCGCTGCCGATCAGGGTGCCGTTGGCGTCGCGCACCTGCACGGTAGCGCCGGCTTCGCCACGCCCGCTCAAGGCCAGGCCATCGGCGCCGACCACGATATTGCTGACCTGCGCGGGGGCAGTGGTGTCTGGCGCCTGGTACTGCAGTGGCGAGGAAATGTTGCCGGCAGCATCCACCAGGCGAATGTCCAGCACTTCGCCATTGGCCTGTGCTGGGGTCAGGGTTACGCTGAACGTGCCGTCGTCGTTGACCTGAGCGCTGCCCAGCAGGGTGCCCGCGGCATCGCGCACCTGCACGCTGGCGCCTGGCTCGCCGCTACCGCTGAGGGTGACGCCGTCGACCAGCGCCAGACCGGTGGGCTGCGCGGGCGCCTGCAGGTCCGGTGTCACCACCGACGCAGGGGCGGAGGCATTGCCGGCGGCGTCGGTCAGCACCACTTGCAAGGTGCTGCCGTCCTTGACTGCAGGTTCCAGGGCCAGGGTGAAGCTGCCATCCGGGTTGACCGTGCCGTTTGCCAGCACGTTGCCTTGGGCGTCGCGCACTTGCACGCTGGCACCGGCTTCACCGCGGCCGCTGAGCTGGGCACCGGCCAGGCCGACAAGCAGGTTGGTGGCGGCTTCCGGTGGCGTGTTGTCGCCACCGTCAATGTCTGGTGCGGTGACGGTGCCGGCCGTAGAAGCATTGCCGGCGGCATCGGTAGCGGTAACTTGCAGCACCTCGCCGTTCAACTGGGCGGGGTCCAGGGTAATGCTGAAGCTGCCGGTGGCACCGACTACCGCGGTGCCAAGCACAGTGGTGCCATCGGCCGCCAGCACGCGTACGGTGCTGCCAACTTCTGCGCGGCCGGTGACCACGCTGCCGTCGGCGCTGATTACCAGCTCGCTGGGGATGACCGGTGGGGTGATGTCCGGTGCGGAGACCTGGGCTGGAAGGGACGAAGCACCGCTGCCATCGATGGCCACCACCTCCAGCAGTTCGCCATTGGCCTGGGCCGGGTTGAGAATGACCGTGAAGGTGCCGTCCTGGCCAACCTGCACACTGCCAACCAGCGTTCCGTCGGCGCCGTAGACGTCCACGCGGCTGCCGGCCGGCGCGGCGCCGCTGATGCTGCTGCCATCTTCGGCGACTATCAAGTCGCTCGGGCTGGCAGGGGCAGGGGTGACCGGCACCTCGAACTGCAGCGCTTCGGAGGTATTACCGCTCGGGTCGGTTTGCACCAGGCTCAACTGAGCGCCGGGCTGCGCGCCGGGATTCAGGTCGATCAGGAAAACGCCATTGGCAGCGACCACGCCGCTGCCGATCACGGTGCCGTCGGCATCTCGCACTTCAACGGTGGCGCCGGCTTCACCACGCCCACTCAGTGCCAGGCCGTCGGCGCCGACCACGATGTTGTTTACGGCAGCCGGTGGCGTGGTGTCGGGTGCGGTGAATGCCAGCGGTGTCGAGCTGTTGCCGGCAGCATCGACCAGGCGCACATCCAGGGCTTCGCCATTGGCCTGGGCAGGTGACAAGGACAGGCTGAACGCCCCGTCCGCACCGACCACGCCGCTGCCGATCACGGTGCCATCCGCATTGCGCACCTGCACGGTGGCGCCAGGTTCGCCACGGCCAGTGAAGGTGACGCCATCGGCCAGGGCCAGGTCGGTCGGCTGGGCCGGGGCCTGCAGGTCCGGTGCGGTGACCGTGCCAGGTTGCGAAACGTTGCCGGCAGCGTCGGTCAGGGTCACTTGCAGGACGCTGCCGTCGTCGACGGCTGGACTCAGGGTGAGGACGAAGCTGCCATCCGGGTTGACCGTGCCGTTGGCCAGCACATTACCTTGGGCGTCACGCACCTCCACGCGGGTGCCGGGTTCGCCGCGACCGCTCAGCTGGCCGCCGGCCAGGCCGATCACCAGGTCTGTGGGTGCCAGCGGTGCGGTGTTGTCGCCACCGTCAATGTCTGGGGCGGTGACGGTGCCGGCCGCAGAAGCGTTGCCGGCATTATCGGTAGCGGTAACTTGTAGCACCTCGCCGTTTACCTGGGCGGGGTCGAGGGTGATGCTGAAGCTGCCGGTGGCACCGACTACCGCGGTGCCAAGCACCGTGGTGCCGTCGGCCGCCAGCACGCGTACGGTGCTGCCGGCTTCGGCGCGGCCGGTGAGCACGCTGCCGTCGGCGCTGATCACCAGCTCGCTGGGGGTGACCGGTGGGGTGATGTCCGGTGCGGAGATCTGGGCTGGCAGGGAGGAAGCACCGCTGCCATCAATGGCCACCACGTCCAGCAGTTCGCCATTGGCCTGGGCGGGTTCGAGGGTGACGGTGAAGCTGCCATCGTCCCCTGCAACCCCACTGCCAAGCAGCGTGCCATTGGCATCATGGACCTCCACGCGGGTGCCGGCCGGCGCGGTGCCGCTGATGCTGCTGCCGTCTTCGGCAACCACCAGGTCGCTGGGGCTGGCGGGCGCAGGCGTGGTCGGCACTGCGAACTCCAAGGCCTCGGAGGCATTGCCACTCGGGTCGGTCTGCACCAGGCTCAGTTGCGCGCCGGGCTGCACGGCCGGTTCGAGGTCGATCAGGAAGGTACCGTTAGCGCTGACCACGCCGCTGCCGATCACGGTGCCGTCGGCATCTCGCACTTCAACGGTGGCGCCGGCTTCACCACGCCCACTCAGCGCCAGGCCGTCGGCGCCGACCACGATGTTGCTTACGGCAGCCGGTGGCGTGGTGTCGGGTGCGGTGAATGCCAGCGGTATCGAGCTGTTGCCAGCAGCATCGACCAGGCGCACATCCAGGGCCTCGCCATTGGCCTGGGCAGGTGACAAGGACAGGCTGAACGCCCCGTCCGCACCGACCACGCCGCTGCCGATAAGGGTGCCAGCCGCGTCGCGCACCTGCACGGTGGCGCCGGGCTCGCCGCGGCCATTGAAAGTGACCCCACCAAGCAGGGCCAATTCGGTTGGCGGCGCAGGTGGCTGCAGGTCGGGTGAGGTGACCGAGCTGTTGGGCGACTGGTTGCCGGCAGCATCGGTCAGGGTCACTTGCAGGACACTGCCGTCGTTCACCGGCGGGTCCAGGGTGATGGTGAAGCTGCCGTCGGCACCCACGCTGCCGGTGGCCAGGATATTCCCGGCCGCATCACGGACTTGCACGCTGGCGCCCGGTTCGCCACGCCCGCTCAGCTGGCTTCCGGCCAGCGCTATGGCCAGGTCGGTCGGCGCTGCTGGTGGCGTGGTATCGACCCCATCGAGGTCCGGCGCGGTCACCGCGCTGGTGGCTGAGGTGTTGCCCGCCGCATCGGTGGCGGTGGCTTGCAGCACTTCACCGTCGGTTTGTGGTGGGGCCAGCTCGATGCTGAACACCCCGGTCGGGCCGACCACGGCGCTGCCCAGCTCGGTACCATCGGCAGCCACGATGCGCACGGTGCTGCCGGGTTCGGCGCGGCCGGTGATCACGCTGCCGTCGGCACTGACGGCCAGTTCGGCAGGTGCCGCGGGTGCCGTGATATCGGGCGCGGTGATCTGGGTGGGCACGGAGGACACGCCCTCGGCATCGAGGGCCAGTACGTTCAGCAGTTCGCCGTTGGCCTGGGCAGGGGTGAGCTCGATGCTGAAGCTGCCGTCGGCGTTGGCTACGGCGCTGCCAATCAGCGTGCCGCTGGCATCGCGTACTTCCACTCGGCTGCCGGCAGGGGCGCTACCCGTGAGGGTAGTGCCATCGGCATCGATGGCCAGCCCGCTGGGGCTGGCCGGGGCAGTGGTGAGCGGTACATCGTACTCGACGGCCACCGAAGCATTGCCGCTGGGGTCCACTTGCAGCAGGGTCAGCTGGTCGCCGGGTTGCACGGCCGGGTCGAGGTCGATCAGGAAGGTGCCGTTGGCCGTGACCACGCCACGACCCAGCAGGTTGCCGTCGGCATCCCGCACTTCCACAGAAGCCCCGGCTTCACCATGGCCACTGAGGCGGGTACCGCCCGCACCGACCAGGATATCGCTGACGGCATCCGGCGCAGTAATGTCCGGGGCGTTGAATTGCAGGGGCGTCGAGCTGTTGCCGGCGGCGTCGACCAGGCGTACGTCAAGCGCTTCACCGTTGGCCTGGGCAGGGGACAGGCTCAGGCTGAACGTTCCGTCCTGGTTGACCACCGCCGAGCCGAGCAGGTTACCGGCAGCGTCGCGCACCTGTACGGTGGCCCCCGGTTCGCCGCGGCCGGTGAAGGTCACCCCGTCCGCCAGTGCCAGGTCGGTGGGCTGTGCCGGTGGCAGCAGGTCGGGCGACGTCACTGCGCCTGGCTGCGACACGTTGCCGGCAGCGTCGGTGAGGGTGACTTGCAGGGTGCTGCCATCCTTGACGGCCGGGTCCAGGCTAATGACGAAGGTGCCATCCGCGCCGACGGTGCCGGTCGCGATGACCGTGCCTGCGGCATCACGCACCTGCACGGTGCTGCCGGCTTCGCCACGGCCGCTGAGCTGGCTGCCGGCCAGGCCGATGGCCAGGTCGCTGGGTGCTTGCGGTGGGGTGGTGTCGCCGCCGTCGACGCTCGGCGCGGTCACCGAACTGGCGGTAGAGGTGTTGCCAGCTGCGTCGGTGGCCGTGGCTTGCAGTGTTTGGCCATCCACTTGCGCCGGGCTGAGGGTAATGCTGAATACGCCCGTGGCGCCGACCACTGCGGTGCCCAGCTGGCTGCCGTCGGCGGCGAGGATACGTACGGTGCTGCCGGGTTCGGCACGGCCAGTGAGTACCGTACCGTCCTGGCTGACCACCAGTGCGCTCGGTGCAGCCGGGGCGGTGATATCCGGGGCTGTGAACACCAAGGGTGTCGAGCTGTTGCCGGCGGCATCTACCTGGCGTATGTCCAGGGCTTCACCGTTGGCTTGTGCGGGGGAAAGCGTGAGGCTGAAAGTGCCGTCGGCGTTGACCACGCCGCTGCCAATCAGGTTACCGGCAGTATCGCGCACCTGCACGGTGGCACCCGGCTCGCCGCGACCGCTGAGGGTAACGCCATTGGCAAGGGCCAGGTCACTCGGCTGGTCAGGGGCCGTGGTGTCGGGCGTGTCGATATCTGGCGCGTTGATGCTGGCCGGCGGTGAAACATTGCCGGCGGCGTCGCTGGCACTGACCTCCAGGGCCTGACCATCGGTTTGCGCAGGTTGCAGGGTGATGCTGAACTGGCCGTCGGCGCCGGCTACGGCAGTGCCCAGTACTGCGCCGTCGGCCCCGCGTACGGTTACCGTCGAGCCGGCTTCGGCACGGCCGGTCAGGCGCAGGCCATTGGGCGATACCAACAGGTCGATGGGCGTGGCCGGTGGGGTGGTGTCCGGGTCGGCGCCACCCCCGCCACCGCCACCCCCGCTGCCGGCCGCCGCCGCCGCACCGCCGGCACCGAGCAGGCTGAGCCCGGCAATCGCCCAGGTGGGCATGGCGCTGCCAGCGGTACCCAGGCCTGCAACCAGCTCATCCAGGGAGTTTACGTCTTCGAAGGTGAAGCCCTCGAATGCCGCAGCATTGTACTGGGCGTGCCACAGGGTGCCGTCCTCGCCAACGAAGACAATGTCGCTGCCGACACCGGCCTGGTCCACTGCGAAGAAATTGCCGATGGTGATTTTTTCCCCGGACTTCAGGGTGAGGACCAAGTCCTGCCCGCGCTGGGTGACGGTGGCCAGCTGATCGGGAGCCACGGGCATCTGCACGACGCCTGGCCCTTTGAGATTGATATTGCCCCAGGCGCTCTGAGTGGCGACTTCAGTTTGCTTATCGGCGACGACGATGTTGTCCATGGATGCTCCCTGCTGGTGTCCGGATCCCCCAGCCCGCTATCGGGCTACAACCGCGGTAACAGGACCCGTGCAGGGGTGTTACGCACAGCCTCGACCAGGCAGCCGAGAGTGGGGTGGTTAGGGAGATATAGCAGCCAGGCGGGAAGCAACCAGATGGCTTTCTGGGTTAATCCTTTTGTAGATAAACCTCAGCGAAGCCCCAGCCGACGGGCCAATCGGCTGAGGTTGGCACGGTCCAGACCCAGCTCGCGCGCCGCTGCCGCCCAGTTGTCCTGATGCCGTTGCAGGCACGCTTCGATCACCTGGCGCTGGTAGCTGTCGACGGCCTCGCGCAGGCCACCCTCGGGCAGGTTGGCTACCGACAGCGGCGGGGCAGGGAGGGTCGTGGCTGCGGCCGCCTGTGCCGTTGTACGCACGTCCAGGTCGCTGACCTCAAGGGTCAGGATACGTGGCCGGTCGGGGTGTTGGCCCAGCGCCTTGAGCGCTGAACGGCCGATCAGGTGTTCCAGTTCGCGCACGTTGCCAGGCCAGGCATACGCCAGCAGCGCGGCCTGGGCCTCACTGCTCAGGCGCAGGCTGTTCAGGCCCAGGCGCGAACGGTTCTGTTCGAGGAAGTAGCCGGCCAATAGCAGCACATCACGCCCACGTTCGCGCAGTGGCGGTACCTGCAGCGGGTACACGCTGAGGCGGTGATAGAAGTCGGCGCGGAAGTTGCCGTTGCGCACTTCGGCCGCCAGGTCACGGTTGGTGGCGGCGATCAGGCGCACGTCCACGCGGTGCTCGCGGTCCGACCCCAGGCGTTGCAACTGACCGCTTTGCAAAACGCGCAGCAGCTTGGCCTGCACGGTCAGCGGCAGTTCGCCGACTTCGTCGAGGAACAGCGTGCCGCCGTTGGCCAGTTCAAACTTGCCGCGGCGCTCGCCGTGCGCGCCGGTGAAGGCCCCGCGCACATGGCCGAACAGCTCACTTTCCACCAGGGTGTCCGGCAGGGCTGCGCAATTGAGGCTGACCAGCGGCTGGTTGGCGCGGCTACTGGCCTGGTGCAGGGCCTGCGCCACCAACTCCTTGCCAACACCGGTTTCGCCGGTGATCAGTACGGTCAGGTCGCTGCCACCGACCAGGCGGATCTCTTCCACCAAGCGTTTGTGGGCCGGGCTTTGGCCGATCAGCTCCTGGTGCTGGCCACCGGCCTGGCGGTAGATTTCGGCGCGGCGGTGTTCGTCTTCGGCACGCAGGGCCAGGTGGTGGATACGCTCGGCCACGGTTACGGTCGCGGCGGCCAGGCTGGCGAAAGCTTGCAGGGCGTCCAGCTCCAGGCTCTGGAACTGCCCCGGGGTCAGCGCATCGAGGGTGACCAGGCCCCATGGGCGCTCATCGACCATCAACGGGCAGCCCATGCAGTCGTGAACTTCGAGCGAGGCCGCGACGGCGGTCACCAGGCCATCATAGGGGTCGGGCAGCTCGGAATCGCTGGCGAAGCGGGTGGGCTCGGGGCGGCTGAGCAGGATCTGGAATCGCGGGTGTTCGCTCACCCGGAACCGCCGGCCGAGGGTATCGGGGCTCAGCCCGTCCACGGCCAGCGGTACCAGCCATTCGCCGTCCAGGCGCAGCAGCGCGGCGGCATCGCATGGCAGCAGGCTGCGCATGGCCTGCAACAGGCGGCGGTAGCGCTCCTGGTCGGGCAGTTCGCGGGACAGGTCACTGACCAGTGGCAGCAACGTGGTGAGCAAAGGCTTTGTAGTCATATGGACTCCAGTAGGTCTTTGTGACTATACGGCGTGCTGGGTCTTTTTGACATGGTAAGCCTCAACTGTTTGATTTAGTTGGAAATTTAAGTTGGCACGATAGGTGTAATGACCTAGGCATCATTTAAAACCCTAGGCCCAGGAGTCACCGCAATGCTCAATGCCGACCAACGCGCTATCATCAAGGCCACCGTCCCCCTGCTGGAAAGCGGCGGGGAAGCGCTGACCACTCACTTCTACAAGATGATGCTCAGCGAGTACCCCGAGGTGCGTCCGCTGTTCAACCAGGCCCACCAGGCCAGCGGCGACCAGCCGCGCGCGCTGGCCAACGGCGTGCTGATGTATGCCCGCCACATCGACCAGCTGGAGCAACTGGGCGGCCTGGTCGGGCAGATCATCAACAAGCACGTCGCCCTGCAGATTCTGCCGGAGCACTACCCGATCGTCGGCAGTTGCCTGCTGCGCGCCATCGAGGAAGTGCTGGGCAAGGACATTGCTACCCCGGCGGTGATCGAGGCCTGGGGCGCTGCCTATGGTCAGTTGGCCGACATCCTGATCGGTGCCGAAGAAAACCTTTACCAGCAAAAGGAAGCGGCCGAGGGTGGCTGGCGCGGGACCCGCGAGTTCCGCCTGGTGCGCCGCGAACAGGAAAGCAGCGAAATCGTTTCGTTCTACTTCGTCCCTGTAGACGGCAAACCGGTGCTCAAGGCCGAGCCCGGGCAGTACATTGGCCTGAAACTGAACATCGACGGTGCCGAACAGCGCCGCAACTATTCGCTGTCGGCGTTGTGCGACGGCAAGGAGTACCGCATCAGCGTCAAGCGCGAGGCGGGCGGCAAGGTGTCCAACTACCTGCATGACCAGTTGCAGGTTGGCGATACCCTGCAACTGTTCCCGCCAGCAGGTGACTTCACCCTGGCTGCCAGTGCCAAGCCGCTGGTACTGATCAGTGGCGGTGTGGGCATTACCCCGACCCTGGCGATGCTGCAGGCCGCCCTGCACACCGGGCGTCAGGTGCATTTCATTCACTGCGCACGCAATGGTGCGGTGCATGCCTTCCGTGACTGGATCGATGGCCTGGCGGCGCGCCACCCGCAGCTCAAACGCTTCTACTGCTACGCCGAGGCGGATGGTGGTGCGGCCGATGCCGTCGGCGTGCTGAGCGAAGACCTGCTGGCCGAGTGGCTGCCGCGTGAACGGGACGTGGATGCGTACTTCCTTGGGCCGAAGGGCTTCATGGCGGCGGTAAAGCGCCAGCTCAAGGGCCTGGGCGTGCCGGAACAGCAGAGCCGCTACGAGTTCTTCGGGCCGGCGGCGGCGCTGGAGTGATGTAGTGGCCGTACCGGCCCTATCGCCGGCAAGCCGGCTCCCACGGGGACTGAGCAGGTTTTGGGGCTTGTAATGTTCCCTGTGGGAGCCGGCTTGCCGGCGATAGGGCCGGTCCAGGCTTATGCATTTCCAGCGGCATGCCACGCATCACACCTTTCTGCCTATATATAAAGGAAAGATGAAAGCACCAGCGCCGCTTTCATTCTTAATCATCCTTTAATCACGGTATCCTTCACTCCCGGGTGTCGAGGGGCTTGCCCCTGCGCGGCGCCCGGGCGCTGGTTTTTTGCCGCCCGCCGTTGAACCGACCTCGTTCTGGCCGGTCTCAGCCACACCGGATAGCCCTGCGCAGTGCTATCACGCCGCTTCCTCGGCACGCTCACAGGCCCCGCTCAGCGTGTAGACTTGCGCCAGGGCAGGCGGACCACGCTGCCACTTTCCATCGAAGGAACCGGTAATGAACGAACAAACATCGCGCCTGAATCGGGAACGGCGCTTTCTGGTGCTG
Organism: Pseudomonas sp. UBA6699; assembly: GCF_002454615.1. Taxonomy (NCBI): domain Bacteria; kingdom Pseudomonadati; phylum Pseudomonadota; class Gammaproteobacteria; order Pseudomonadales; family Pseudomonadaceae; genus Pseudomonas; species Pseudomonas sp. UBA6699. The sequence goes on along the minus strand of NZ_DKJF01000025.1, from coordinate 55,559 downwards.
CTGGGCCTGATCTGCATTTCGCTGATCGGCGGCGCGCTCTACATGCAGGTGGTACTGGGCGAGGCGCCGTGCCCGTTGTGCATCCTGCAGCGCTACGCACTGCTGTTCATTGCCGTGTTCGCGTTCATCGCGGCGGCCATGCCCGGGCGCCGTAGCCTGACCTTCTTCGAGGCCCTGGTCGTGCTCAGTGCCATTGGCGGAATGATTGCGGCTGGCAACCATGTGTATATACTCGCCAACCCGATGGTCAGTTGTGGTATCGATACGCTCCAGCCGATCGTCGATGACCTGCCGCTGGCCAAGCTGTGGCCCTTGGCATTCCAGGTCGACGGCTTCTGCAGCACGCCATACCCGCCGATCCTCGGTTTGTCGCTGGCGCAATGGGCGCTGGTAGCCTTCGTTCTGACCGCTGTGCTGGTGCCGCTTGGCATCTACCGAAACCGCCGCCAGGCTTAGACAAAAGTCCCGATTTGCGTGGGGTCTTTTACAGGCCGCGAGAACAGGGAAAAGTTGCCGCCCGCTTGATCTGGATCAATTTCAAAGCCTTGCAGCATGCGGCTTTGAGGCCTGGCAAGCGGGGTGCGACAAACTGTCGCGAAGTTGAATAATTACTCGCCATTGTTGCAGATTCTGTAAAAGACTGTTGCTCAATAAGTCATAGTCAAGGGTTGGCGACCTAACTACAATCGCCCCCAATTCCCGTTCGGCACTGCTTGCGAGTCGCAGGATTGAAGGAAGCCCCAGCGCTTCTTTTTGCTGACTTCGTCAAGTTTCGCCCAACGGCGATACCGGGCGGACCCCCCTCCGCGTTTTCCCGCACCAAATGGACTTGGTCTGAAGTACAGGCCTGTTGCCTACGAAACCAAAAGCACCGCTAACCCGCTTGAGCCAAGGTCCTGCAGTCAGACCCAGGCAGGAGCGAGTACGGGCGCGACATGCCTCACTTGGCAGGACGAAGTGTTGGCTACCAAAACACAAATTGCATTGAAGCAAGCTGATCTAGAGGTCGTGAGATGAGTAAAAAGCGTTACCCCAGACTGTTTGGCATATTGCCCTTTTTAGGCATGCTTTTACTCAGTGGGTGCAACTGGACCCTGCTCGACCCGAAGGGCCAGGTCGGCATTGAGCAAAAGAACCTGATCCTGATCGCTATCGGGCTTATGCTGCTGGTGGTGGTGCCCGTCATCATCATGACCCTGGCGTTCGCCTGGAAGTACCGTGCTTCCAACAAGGCTGCCACCTACACCCCTGACTGGTCGCACTCGACCAAGATCGAGGCCGCGGTGTGGATCATCCCGATCCTGATCATCATCGCCCTGGGTTACGTCACCTACAAGTCCACCCACAAGCTGGATCCGTACCGTCCGCTGGACTCCGACGTCAAGCCGGTACAGATCGACGTGGTCGCGCTGGACTGGAAGTGGCTGTTCATCTACCCGGAGCAGGGCATTGCCACGGTCAACAAGATCGTCTTCCCGGCTAACACCCCGGTCAACTTCCGCGTCACCTCCGACGCCGTGATGAACTCGTTCTTCATCCCGGGCCTGGGCGGCCAGATCTACGCCATGGCCGGCATGACCACCAAGCTGCACCTGATCGCCAACGAAAACGGTGAATTTGACGGTATCAGCGCCAACTACAGCGGTGCTGGCTTCACCGGCATGAAATTCAAGGCTACTGCCACTTCCCAGGAAGACTTCGACAAGTGGGTCGCCGAGGTCAAGCAGTCGCCGAAGAAGCTGGACAAGGCCGAATACGACGCCTTGGCCAAACCAAGCGAAAACAACCCAGTCGCGCTGTATAGCGAGGCATCGCCAGAGCAGTTCCAGCTGATCGTAGACAAGTACGAAGGCATGAACCGCGGCCGTAGCCACGAAGAAGCTGGCAGCAAAGATCTGGCCACAACCAAGGGTGTGGAATCGAGTATGCAACCAGCTGCCGGTGCAGAGGAGTAAGAGATGTTCGGTAAATTAAGCCTGGAGGCGATACCCTATCACGAGCCGATAGTCATGGTGACGCTTGCCATGATCGCGCTCGGCGGTATCGCTGTCGTCGGTCTTATCACCTATTTCCGCAAGTGGACCTACTTGTGGAGCGAGTGGCTGACTACTGTCGACCACAAAAAGATCGGCGTGATGTACATCATCGTCGCGATGGTCATGCTGCTGCGCGGCTTTGCCGACGCCATCATGATGCGTACCCAGCTGGCTGCCGCAACCGGTGGCTCCGAAGGCTACCTGCCGCCTGAACACTATGACCAGATCTTCACCGCTCACGGTGTGATCATGATCATCTTCATGGCGATGCCGTTCTTCACCGGCCTGATGAACCTGGCGGTTCCTCTGCAGATCGGTGCACGTGACGTTGCCTTCCCGTTCCTGAACTCCCTGAGCTTCTACCTGCTGCTGGCAGGCGTGCTGCTGGTCAACATCTCGCTGGGCGTTGGTGAATTCGCCAAGACCGGCTGGGTTGCCTATCCGCCGCTCGCAGGCATCCAGTACAGCCCTGGGGTAGGTGTCGATTACTATATCTGGGCGCTACAGCTATCCGGATTGGGTACGACGCTTACCGGCGTGAACTTCCTCGTCACCGTGATGAAGATGCGCGCACCTGGCATGAAGCTGATGGACATGCCGATCTTCACCTGGACCTGCACCTGGGCCAACGTCCTGATCGTTGCATCGTTCCCGATCCTGACTGCTGCACTTGCGCTGCTGACTGTTGACCGTTATCTGGACTTCCACATTTTCACCAACGAGCTTGGTGGGAACCCGATGATGTACGTCAACCTGTTCTGGGCGTGGGGCCACCCTGAGGTTTACATCCTGATCCTGCCGGCCTTCGGCGTGTTCTCGGAAGTGACTTCGACGTTCTCGGGCAAACGCCTGTTCGGCCACCACTCGATGATCTACGCATCGGGCGCGATCGCCATCCTTGGCTTTGCGGTATGGCTGCACCACTTCTTCACCATGGGTGCCGGCGCCAGCGTCAACACCTTCTTCGGCCTGGCGACGATGCTGATCTCCATCCCGACCGGTGTGAAGCTGTTCAACTGGCTGTTCACCATGTACCAGGGCCGCGTGCGCTTCACCCCGCCGATGCTCTGGACCCTGGGCTTCATGGTCACCTTCTCCATCGGTGGCATGACCGGCGTACTGCTGGCCGTTCCAGGTGCTGACTTCGTTCTGCACAACAGCCTGTTCGTTATTGCGCACTTCCACAACGTGATCATCGGTGGCGCGGTATTCGGCTATATCGCCGGCTTCGCTTTCTGGTTCCCGAAAGCCTTCGGCTTCACCCTGAACGAGAAGTGGGGCAAAGCTGCCTTCTGGTTCTGGCTGTCGGGCTTCTACGTTGCGTTCATGCCGCTGTACGCCCTGGGCTTCATGGGCATGACCCGTCGTCTGAACCACTCCGACAACCCACTGTGGGAACCCTACCTGTACGTAGCCGTTGTCGGCGCCGTGCTGATCCTGTTCGGTATCGCTTGCCAGCTGATCCAGCTGTACGTTTCGGTCCGCGACCGCAACCAGAACCTGGACGTGACCGGCGACCCATGGGGCGGCCGTACCCTGGAATGGTCGACTTCTTCGCCACCTCCGTTCTACAACTTCGCTCACATGCCTGAGAAAGTTGGCCTGGACTGCTGGCACGAAGCCAAGGAAGAAGGCGTTGCGTACAAGGTTCCGGCCAAGTACGAAGCCATCCACATGCCGAGCAACACTGCTACCGGTCTGTTCATGGGCCTGTTCCTGACCGTCTTCGGCTTCGCTTTCATCTGGCACATCTGGTGGCTGGTGGGCGCGAGCCTGGTTGCAACCATCGCGGTCTTCGTTCGCCACGCTGCACGTGACGACCAGGGCTACATGGTTCCGGCCGAAGAAGTGGCGCGCATCGAAGGCGAGCGTATGAAAGCGCTGGCCAAAGCAGGTGCTCTGCCTGCCGGCGCACGTGTCGAATCGTTTGAGCGGGTGTAATCAATGTCCAGTCAAGTAATGCACGGCGGCGCAGCTCATGGTCACGACCATGGGCATGACGACCACCACCACGACTCGGGCCAGATGACCGTACTGGGTTTCTGGCTGTACCTGATGACCGACTGCATCCTGTTTGCGTCGCTCTTCGCCACCTACGCGGTGCTGTCCGGCAGTTTTGCCGGCGGCCCGTCGGGTCACGACATCTTCCAGCTCGACTTCGTAGCTGTTGAAACGCTGTTCCTGCTGCTGTCCTCGATCACCTTCGGCTTCGCCATGCTGAAGATGTTCGATGGCAAGAAAGCAGGTGTGCTGGGCTGGTTGGCTGTGACCTTCCTGTTCGGTGCTGGCTTCATCGCGATGGAAATCTATGAATTCCATCACCTGATCGGCGAGGGCTTCGGCCCGCAGCGCAGTGGCTTCCTGTCGGGCTTCTTTGCCCTGGTAGGTACCCACGGCCTGCACGTGACTGCTGGTCTGATCTGGATGGCAATCATGATGTACCAGATCAACAAGCACGGCATCACGCCGACCGCCAAGACCCGCATGAGCTGCCTGAGCCTGTTCTGGCACTTCCTTGACGTGGTCTGGATCTGCGTATTCACCGTCGTTTACCTGCTGGGGGTTCTGTAATGGCTAACGCACACGACACTCATCACGAAGGTAATCACGGCAGCGTCAAGTCGTACATGATCGGTTTCGTACTGTCGATCATCCTGACCGCGATCCCGTTCGGCCTGGCCATGACCGCCAGCCTGCCGAAGAACCTGACCGTTCTGATCATCGTTGCCATGGCCGTGATCCAGGTGGTTGTGCACCTGGTGTACTTCCTGCACATGGACCGCTCGAAAGAGCAACGCAACAACGTATCGACGTTCCTGTTCACCACGCTGGTGATCGCACTGCTGGTCGGCCTGTCGCTGTGGATCATGTTCAGCATCCACTTCGAAATGCTGGCCAAGTGAGGTAAGACTGCATGTCCGTTAAGCACTTTATCCAAATCACCAAACCGGGGATCATTTTCGGTAACGTGCTTTCCGTGGCAGGCGGTTTCTTCCTTGCCTCGAAGGGCCATGTGGATTTCGCCCTGTTCCTGGCGGCGGTGATCGGTACTTCGCTGGTGGTAGCGTCCGGATGCGTGTTCAACAACTGCATCGACCGTGACATCGACCACAAGATGGAGCGCACCAAGAACCGCGTGATGGTTCAGGGCGGCATGTCGCTGCCCCTCGCGCTGATCTACGCCACCCTGCTTGGGGTGGCGGGTTTCAGCCTGCTGTATGTCCAGGCCAACCCGCTGTCGGCGTTCTGCGCAGCAGTAGGGTTCGTCGTCTACGTCGGCTTCTACAGCCTGTGGCTGAAGCGCAAGTCGGTGCACGGCACCTTGGTCGGCAGCCTGTCGGGTGCCATGCCCCCGGTGATCGGTTACTGCGCCGTGAGCAACAGCTTCGACCTGGCTGCGGTAACCCTGCTGGTGATGTTCAGCCTGTGGCAAATGCCGCACAGCTTTGCCATTGCCATCTTCCGCTTCAAGGATTACAGCGCTGCCAACATTCCGGTGCTACCGGTGGCGCGCGGCATTCTGGCGGCGAAGAAGCAGATCGTGCTGTACGTACTGGCTTTCGTGCTCGCTACCTTGATGCTCACCCTCGGCGGTTACGCCGGCCTCGGCTACCTGGCCGTGGCAGCTGCCATGGGCCTGTACTGGCTGTACATGGCCTGGGGTGGCTACAAGGCCGAGGACGACAGCAAGTGGGCGCGCAAGGTGTTCGGCTTCTCCATCCTCACCGTCACTGCCCTGAGCGTGATGATGGGTGTGGACAGCCAAACTGCTGCGGACGTGCTGATGACATACGCACGCTGAAATAGCTGCCTGTTTCACGAAAACCCTGGCCATGTGCCGGGGTTTTTTTATGGGTGTTTTTCCTGTGCCGGCCACGGCGCAGGTCCCAGGGGCTGCGGGTAACCCTGTGGGAGCGGGCGAGCCCGCGAAGAGGCCAGCGCAGGAAAACATAAATCCTGTATTTTCAAAAAATACTTCTGAAAAGATCTAACAAAACAGGTTTTTGTCCTTTACAGGTATCCTCTCTCGGCACTATCTTCTGATCCAGGCCGCCATATCGGCCAGCGTCGCTCGGACGGTTCCGGGCGCTTACGTTCTCAGAGGAAACCATGGCCAACCCAGGTTCGCCGCGCCGCTTTGCGCGCATCGATCGTCTCCCCCCTTACGTCTTCAACATCACTGCCGAGCTCAAGATGGCTGCCCGCCGCCGTGGCGAGGACATCATCGACCTGAGCATGGGTAACCCCGATGGCGCCACGCCGCCGCACATTGTCGAGAAGCTGGTGCAGGTTGCCCAGCGTGAAGACACCCACGGCTATTCCACCTCGCGCGGTATTCCGCGCCTGCGCCGGGCCATCGCCAACTGGTACAAGGAGCGCTACGAAGTCGACATCGACCCGGAGAGCGAAGCCATTGTCACCATCGGTTCGAAGGAAGGCCTGGCGCACCTGATGCTCGCCACCCTCGACCAGGGCGACACCGTGCTGGTGCCCAACCCCAGCTACCCGATCCACATCTACGGCGCGGTGATCGCCGGCGCCCAGGTGCGCTCCGTGCCGCTGGTGCCGGGGGTGGACTTCTTCAACGAGCTTGAGCGCGCCATTCGCGAGTCGATACCCAAGCCGAAGATGATGATCCTTGGCTTCCCGTCCAACCCCACCGCGCAGTGCGTAGAGCTGGACTTCTTCGAGCGTGTGGTTGCACTGGCCAAGCAGTATGGTGTGCTGGTGGTGCATGACCTGGCCTATGCCGACATCGTCTATGACGGCTGGAAAGCCCCGTCGATCATGCAGGTGCCGGGCGCCAAGGACATTGCGGTGGAGTTCTTCACCCTGTCCAAAAGCTACAACATGGCGGGTTGGCGCATTGGCTTCATGGTCGGCAACCCCGAGCTGGTCAATGCGCTGGCGCGGATCAAGAGCTACCACGACTACGGCACCTTCACCCCGCTGCAAGTGGCGGCCATCGCTGCCCTGGAAGGCGACCAGCAGTGCGTGCGCGACATTGCCGAGCAGTACCGCCAGCGCCGCAACCTGCTGGTCAAAGGCCTGCACGAGTTGGGCTGGATGGTCGAGAACCCCAAGGCGTCGATGTACGTCTGGGCGAAGATTCCGCCGGCGTATGCGCACCTGGGGTCGCTGGAGTTTTCCAAGAAGCTGCTGGCCGAGGCCAAGGTATGCGTGTCGCCGGGCATCGGTTTTGGTGATTACGGCGATGATCATGTGCGCTTTGCCCTGATCGAGAACCAGGACCGCATTCGCCAGGCCATCCGCGGCATCCGGCAGATGTTCCGGGCTGACGGGCTGGTCCGCAAGTAAGACCATCGCGACCCAAGGCCGCTCCCACAGTGACCACGCAGCATCCGAAAGCTGCGCTGTACCGGTGGGAGCGGCCTTGCGTCGCGAAAGGGCTGCAAAGCAGGCTCAGGATCTTCAGCCGGGCGAGCTTTCCGCCTGCATTCCAAGCTTCAGCCAACCTACCTTCGGCACTCATTTCTCACCGAAGGGATCCCCCCATGAGTGTCTTCACCGCCTATTTCTGCGGCACCGGCTCGCACCGCTTCGACCACGCCAACCCCAACTTCTGGAACGGCGAGCTGGTTTCAACCCTGGCCAGCAACGAGCAGGGCCACGAGTTCGCCCATTGGATTGCTGTGGATGGTCCAGGCAGCGGCAACCTTCAGGATGACAACCTGTTCGTGGAACCTGGTGGCTATTACAACTGGACCGGGCAGCTGTTTGGCCGCGGCTGGGAGGAAAACGTCAACCACGTGCTGCAGGTGATCAAAGGCGAAAGCAACTGGCAGCGCAACGAACTGAGCAAGGAAGAATACGAGCGGCTGAAGCAAGCCGGGGTGCCGATACCGGATGCAGGGTCTGCGGCCTCATGGTTCTGGCGCAACTACAGCTACGGCGCCCGCCACCCCACACCGCAGCAATTGCAGGAGGGCATCATCAGCATGTTCCGCAAGCCGCGCCTGCCGACCCAGGTCAACCTGGTGGGCTGGAGCAGGGGAGGGATCAGCTGCCACATGCTGGCCAATGCCATGGCACAAGACCCTGTACTGCGCGACATACCGGTGAACATCTTTGCCATCGACCCGGTACCGGGCGTTGGCAATGTGCAGCAGCAGCGGGTCAGCCTGACCGGCAACGTGAAGGAGTACGTGGGGTTCTATTCACGGGATGAGCGTTCCAAAGGGTTTGCCTGCGTGGTTCCTGCCGTGGCGAGCACTACACGCATCTGCATTTATCCAATGCCTGGCCGGCACGCCACGCTGGTAGGCAACGCATCGCTTGACGGCGCGGGCGCGGGCAAGGTGTTGGCTGAGCCGGGGTTGATCGTTCGCCACTTTGCCGAAGTCTGCCTGGCCCGCTGGGGTGTGCAGTTGGGCAAGCGCCTGGCGTTGACCAACAGCCAGCTGATGCAGTATCACCAGCAAATGGCGGCGGCAGACGACCAGTACCAGGCCATGCGAAAGGCGTCCTATACCGTGCTCACCGAGGGTGAGAAGGACGACCGCCTGGTGCACTGTGGCCAAGCGCCCATGCGCTTCAGCGAGGTGCAGGGTACAGCCTACGAACCCTGCACGGGCCTGGCCTTGCAGCGCTGGGACGCCGACACTTACAAAGCCATCTGCTAGCGTTGCCAGGCGGCCGGATCAGCGGCAATTTTTTTTTGCATTGCCCCTCTATCCAGCCGCCCCTGCTTGGACTGAGAATGGCGCCGCGGGCCAGACCCGATAACAACAACCTTCCCTCCGTGCCATCATGTCCGAATACAACCCTTGCCTTGACTGCGGCGCCTGCTGCGGGTACTTCCGTGTGTCTTTCTTCTGGGGCGAATGCCAGTCTGCCGGGGGTGTTGTCCCGGATGACCTGGTGGTGCAGGTCAACCCTACCCGTGTGGCCATGATCGGCACCGATGCCAAGCCGTGCCGCTGTATCGCTCTGCAGGGCGAGGTCGGCAAAGAGGTGGCCTGTACCATTTATGCCAACCGCTCCAGCCCGTGCCGTGAGTTCGAGGCGTCGTGGGAGGGTGGGGTGCACAACCCCAGCTGTGACGCCGCCCGGGCAGCATATGGCCTGCCACCGCTGACACCGCCTGGGGCCAACGAGCCGCATTGGCCGGATGACGGGGCCGAGGTGGCCTGACGCTTTTTCGCTGGCCTGCACTGGCCCTATCGCCGGCAAGCCAGCTCCCACAGGCGTTGCATATCTCGTGGCAAACACCTGTCAGTCCTGATGCGATTTCTGTGGGAGCGGCCTTGTGTCGCGATGGGCTGCGCAGCAGCCCCGGGATGCCGTAACCTCGCGCTTGACGTTAAACTGTCATCTCCCCAGCAATGGACAGGAGATCCGGCGTGACCCCACCCCGCAGTTTCCCCAGTGACCTCTGCCTCGACAGCCCGCGCCTGCAACTGCGCCCCATGCGCCATGCCGATGCCGCGCAGTGGCTGGCGATCATGGCCGACCCCGAGGTCATGCGTTATTGGCACCATGCCCCTTGGCAAAACCTGGCCGAGGCCGAAAGCGCCCTGGCCGCCGACCGCGAAGCCTATGCCAATGGCGACCAGCTCAAGCTGGGTATGTACCGCCGCGACAACGGTGAACTCATCGGCATGGTCCAGCTGTTCAACATCGACGATGTTTCCCGCCGTGGCGAGATCGGCTACTGCCTGGCCAGCGCCGTGCAGGGCAGGGGCTACATGGACGAAGCGCTCACCTGCTTCATCGATTACCTGGCCAACACCCTGCACATGCGCCGCCTGGAAGGTGAGATCGACCCGCGCAACCAAGGCTCGGCACGCACCCTGGAACGGCAAGGTTTCGTGCTTGAAGGCACCCTGCGGGCGCGCTGGTGCGTGGCCGGTGAGTTGTCCGACTCCGGCATCTATGGTCTGCTGCTTGAGCCCCCGGTCGCCTAGGAATTTGCGCTTTGCCCGTTTTCTACCTGAGCATTAGCCTGCTGCTGTACTTGCTCGCCCTGTTCTTCAACGGCGCGCACATGAATGGCGGGCATCACATGCCGGCGCTGCAGATGCTGCTGTACGGGCCATGGGGCTTGCCCTTCGGCTTGCACCAATGGTTTGCCAACCCGCTGCTGGCGTTGGCCATCCTTGCCCACCGGCGCTTTCGCCGGCTGGCATTGCTGGCCGGGTTGGCGGCGGTTTACCTGGCGGGCAGCAGCTTCGGCATCACCCGTCTGCCGGATAACCAGACTTATGAATTCCATGACCTGAGCGGGTTTGGTGCCGGCTTCTACCTGTGGCTGGCGGCGATGGGCGTGTTCTGCCTGGGCCAGGCCTGGCATTGCTGGAAGGCCCGCAGCGCTGAGGATATGCCCGGTTGGAACTGGCTTGATGTGGCCTTGATTGCGGCGTTGGGTGTGGCGGTTTATGCCGCCACACAGATGCCAGCGCTGCAATTCGAGCCGGGCAAGGTGCTGATGCCGCCGGTGCAACCCCAGACGCTTTGATACCTAAAAGGAGAGTTGGCATGTGCAAGCAATACCTGGCAGGGCTGGCACTGACCTGCGTGCTGCCATTGGCCGTGGCCGATGACTACACGGCGGCCTACGTGCAGTGCATGGACAAGGCCTCCAGCACGGTGGCCATGAGTGAGTGCATCGGGGCCGAGACGCAGGTGCAGGACCAGCGCTTGAACCGGGTGTACGAGCAACTGATGGGCAAGCTGGATGCCGGGCAGCAGAAAAGCTTGCGCGATGTGCAGCGCAAGTGGCTGGCGTACCGCGATGGCAATTGCCAGTTTCATGTGCAGGCCAGTGGCGGGACCATGGCGCAGCTGGAGGGTGGTACCTGCATGATGAGCATGACCCGCGACCGCGCGGCGGAGCTGGAGCGGGTGCTTAGCCCGGGGCAGTGAGTTGCCTGTACGGGCCTCTTCGCGGGCATGCCCGCTCCCACAGGGGTAGTGTTGGGAGCAACTGTCTTGTATTGCCTGGACTGGCCTCATCGCCGGCAAGCCAGCTCCCACAGGGGTTGCGCCAGCTTATGGCTTTTCAGCAAGACAGTTGCTCCCCCAGGAATTGCACAGGATTTGAAGTCGATGCGATCGAAGTGGGAGCTGGCTTGCCTGCGATGGGGCGCGAAGCGACCCTGGTTTTACAGGTGTGGCTGGCGCAGTGCCCGGGCCTTGAGGTACTCACGCACCTCCACGGCATCCCCGGCAAACTCGATGCGCTCGGCCTTGGCTGCCCGCTGGTAGGCATACATCGGGTCGTAGTACTCGTTCAGCAAACCCTCGATCCAGCCCCGGTGCAGGTCCACCGCGCCGCTGCGCTGCTGTTCTTCCAGGGCCTGGCGCAGAACTTCCGATAGCCGTTGGTAGCGTTCGCCACCCAGGCGCTTGTGGATGTTGGCCATGCTCTTCAGCATGCGCTCGGCAAACAGGCGGCGACCGTCTTCCTCGCCATGCACGGCCATAAACTCGGCACTCAGGTTGATCACATAATCGCGAAGAATGCGTTCCACGCGGTTAGCGAAGCTGTCCTCCAGCCACACCAGCGGATACCGCTGCATGCCTTGGTATAGCTCCAGCGGCAACGTGCAACTGCCGACAATACGGCCCTCATCTTCCAGCACGAACTGCTCGACCCCTCGGGCACGCTTCTTCAGCACATCGATGGCCAACTGGTTCTCGAAATCGATCTGCGCCGGCTGCGCCGTGGCGCGCTTGCCGAAGCTGGAGCCGCGGTGATTGGCGTGGCCTTCCAGGTCGAGCACGTTCTCCAGTTGCTGCAGCACATCGGTCTTGCCGGTGCCGGTCAGGCCGCCGACCAGCACGAAATCGCATTGGGCAACCGCCTGCTGGGTCGTCCCCAGCAGAAAGTTACGCATGGCCTTGTAGCCACCTTTGACGCGTGGGTACTGGATGCCCGCTTCATCGCGCAGCCAGCCCTGCACGATCTGCGAGCGCAGGCCGCCCCGGAAGCAGTACAGGTAGCCCTCGGGATGCGCCTGGGTAAAGGCTACCCAGGCTTGCAGGCGTGCCTGCTTGGTAGCACCGCTGACCAACTGGTGGCCCAGCGCGATGGCGGCGGCCTGGCCCTGTTGCTTGAAGCAAGTGCCGACCTTCTGCCGCTCCTGGTCGTTCATCAGTGGCAGGTTGACCACGCCAGGGAAGGCGCCTTTGGCGAACTCGACCGGCGCGCGCATGTCCATCATCGGCACGTCGTGGAGGAACAGCTGGCGAAAATCGGTGCAGTCGGGGCGCATCAGATCACCTCGACCGCGTGGCTCTGTCGCTCGACCAGCTTGCCGATCGGCGCCAGTTGCAGGCCCAGTTCGGCGGCCACCGCCAGGAACTCTGCTTCACCTTGCGGGGTAACTGCCACCAGCAGGCCACCGCTGGTTTGCGGGTCGCACAGCAGGTGCTTCTGGTCGTCGCTGAGCGTACCGATCTTGTGCCCGTAGCTGTCGTAGTTGCGCAGGGTGCCGCCGGGGATGCAACCCTCGGCCAGGTAGTGGTCGACACTGGGCAGGCGCGGTACAGCGGCGTAGTCCAGGTGCGCGGTAAGGCCGCTGCCTTCTGCCAGTTCGACCAAGTGGCCGAGCAGGCCGAAGCCGGTGACGTCGGTCATGGCCTTGACCCCGTCCAGCTTGCCAAAGCGGCTGCCGGGGGTATTGAGGGTGCACATCCAGTCACGGGCCAGGCCTTGGTCCTGCGCGCGCAGCTTGGCCTTTTTCTCGGCAGTGGTGAGGATGCCGATGCCCAGTGGCTTGGTCAGGTACAGCTGGCAGCCGGCGCTAGCGGTGTCGTTGCGCTTGAGGTGGCGCTTGCTGACCACGCCGGTGACAGCCAGGCCGAAGATGGGCTCGGGAGCGTCGATGGAGTGGCCGCCGGCCAGTGGAATACCGGCTTCAGCGCACACGGCACGGCCACCGCGGATGACTTCGCGGGCGACTTCCGGTGGCAGCACGTTGACTGGCCAGCCAAGGATGGCGATGGCCATCAGCGGGTCGCCGCCCATGGCGTAGATGTCGCTGATGGCGTTGGTGGCGGCGATTCGACCGAAGTCATAGGGGTCATCGACGATCGGCATGAAGAAGTCGGTGGTCGAAACCACGCCACGTTCGTCGTCCAGTGCGTATACCGCGGCATCATCGCGTGAGGCGTTGCCGACCCACAGTTTCGGGTCCAGGGCCTGGGTGCCGCTTTCAGCGAGGATCACGTCCAGCACCTTGGGGGAAATCTTGCAGCCACAGCCGGCACCGTGGCTGTACTGGGTCAGGCGAATCGGCTCGCTCATACGTACCTCAGCAGGTCAATTTGTTGCACGATTGTAGCAAAGCTGGCCTTTGCGCCTGTGCCTCTTATAATTCCTTGGGCCAGCTTCAAGCTTCAAGCTTCAAGCTGCAAGCTGCAAGCTGCAAGCTGCAAGCTTCAAGCTTCAAGCTTCAAGCAAAAGCAAAAGCAAAAGCCACATGCAGGCTGCTTTTGCTTGCAGCTTGCAGCTTGCAGCTTGCGACTTGCGACTTGCGACTTGCGACTTGCAGCTTGCAGCTTGCGACTTGCGACTTGCGACTTGCGACTTGCGACTTGCGACTCGCAGCCGCTTTTCCCCGCCATTGAACCGGAGAACCCCCCATGCTCAAACGCCCCCTGGCGCTCGCCGCTGGCCTTGTGCTGTCCTGCTGTGCCGTTGTCGTGCAGGCCGCTGAAACCTTGCGGGTCAGCGCCATCCCAGATGAAGCACCCACCGAACTGCAGCGCAAGTTCAAGCCGTTGGGCGAGTACCTGGCCAAGCAGTTGGGCATGGAAGTGAAGTTCGTGCCGGTGGCCGATTACCCGGCTGTGGTCGAGTCGCTGGCTTCCGACCGCCTCGACCTGGCCTGGCTGGGTGGGTTCACGTTCGTCCAGGTTCACCTGAAGGACCCGACCGTCACGCCGTTGGTGCAGCGTGAGCAGGATGCGCAGTTCACCTCCAAGTTCATCACCGCCGACCCCAACGTGAAAAGCCTGGCTGACCTGAAGGGCAAGTCGTTTGCCTTCGGCTCCATCTCGTCGACGTCCGGGAGCCTGATGCCGCGCTACTTCATGCTCAAGCAAGACAACATCAAGCCTGAGGACTACTTCAGCCGTGTGGCCTATTCCGGTGCCCATGACGCCACCGTGGCGTGGGTGCAGGCGGGCAAGGTCGACGCAGGTGTGCTCAATGCCAGCGTCTGGCAGAAGCTGGTGGACGCCGGCAAGGTCGATACCAGCAAGGTGAAGGTGTTCGCCACTACCCCTACCTATTTCGACTACAACTGGACCGTGCGCGGCAACATGGACCCAGCGCTTAAAGAGAAGATCAAACAGGCCTTCCTCGCCCTCGACCCGGCCAACCCGGCGCACAAGGCGATTCTCGACCTGCAGGCCGCCAGCCGCTTCATCGAGACCAAGGCCGAGAACTATGTGGGCACCGAGCAAGCGGCGCGTGAGGCCGGCCTGCTCAAGTGACAGCCTCGAACGCGGCCATCCAGCTGCATGGCGCCGGCCTGCGCCACGGTCAGGTGCGCGCTCTCGATGCCGTCAGCCTGCAGATCGACCAAGGCGAGCGCGTGGCCATCATCGGGCCTTCGGGCGCGGGCAAGTCCAGCTTGCTGCACCTGATGGCCACGGCCGTGCGGCCTGGCAGCGGGCGCCTGGAACTGCTCGGCGAGCAGCCCTGGGCGTTGTCGGTGCGGGCGCGTCAACGCTTACGTGCGCGGGTCGGCCTGGTACACCAGGCGCCACCCTTGCCGCCGCGCCAACGGGTGGTCACGGCAGTGCTGGCAGGGCGCCTGGGGCAGTGGGGGCTGCTGCGCGGCTTGTTCAACCTGCTGTACCCCAGCGATGTCGCAGGCGCTCGGCAGGTTCTGGCTGAACTGGGCCTGGCCGACAAGCTGTTCGTGCAATGTGGGCAACTGTCCGGCGGGCAGTTGCAACGGGTCGGCATCGCGCGCGCGTTGTATCAACGGCCGCAGGTACTGCTCACCGACGAACCCGTGTCGGCCATGGACCCGGTGCTGGCCGACCACAGTCTGGCTTTGCTCAACCGCCATGCCCAGCGCCATGGCGTTACCCTGGTGGCCAGCCTGCATGCGGTGGAGCTGGCGCTGGCGCATTTCCCTCGGGTGGTCGGTATTCGCGAGGGGCAGGTGGCGTTCGACTGCCCGGCCACTGCGGTTACCAGGCAGATGCTGGATGCACTGTACGCCAACGAACACCTGGCTTCGCCGCCAGCCCCTGGGGCACCCCTGACCGTGCAGATTCCGCGATGCTGAAAGCCAGCACCCGCGACCCGGCCTTATTGCCGCGGTTGCTGCTGGCCGTGCTGGCTGTGGCAGTCCTGTGGCCGGGTATACGGTTGAGCGAGCTGAACCCCGGTGTGCTGTTGCAGGCAGAGAACCGGCAGCAGATCGCCCAGTTCACCCGCGCGTTCTGGCCACCGGCCCACGACGCCGATTTTCTTGCATTGCTGTACGACGCCACGTTGCAGACCCTGGCCGTGGCGACTGCCGGCATGGCGCTGGCATTGCTGCTGGCAATCCCGGCTGGCTTGCTGGCCAGCCGGGCGTTGTCGTTGCGCGCTGCATCCAGGGGCGGACGGGCCGGGTTAGGGTCACGGGTGGTACGCCTGCCTGTGCGCGGGTTGCTGATTTTCCTGCGCAGCGTGCCCGAGATAGTCTGGGCGTTGCTGTTCGTGCGTGCGGTGGGGTTGGGGCCGACGGCAGGGGTACTGGCCATTGCCATTACCTACAGCGGCATGCTCGGCAAGGTCTATGCCGAGATTTTCGAATCGGTCGACCAGCGCCCGGCACATGCCTTGTTGCAGGCGGGCAGCGGGCGCTTGGTGGCGTTCCTCTACGGCATCCTGCCCAATGCCGCCGCCGAGGTGGTGTCGTACACCGTTTACCGCTGGGAATGCGCGGTACGGGCTTCGGTGGTGATGGGCTTTGTTGGCGCCGGGGGGCTGGGGCAGCAGATCGACCTGTCGATGCGCATGTTTGCAGGTGCCGAGGTTGCCAGCATGCTGCTGACCTTCCTGTTGCTGGTGATCCTGGCCGACCTGCTCAGCCGCTTGCTGCGTTGGAGGTTGGCATGAACCGGGTGATCAACCTGGTACTGCTGGGGGCCATCGTGGCGGCGGTAGCGGCCTCGTTTGCCTACCTGCAGCTGGACTTGCAAGCACTGGTCGGCAATGGCGGCCTGGGGCAGATGGGCGAATACGCCGGGCGCTTCCTGCACCCTGACTGGTCTGCCGGGCACCTGAAGGCGGTATGGCACGGGGCGCTGGAGACCCTGGCCATGTCCGGGCTGGGCACCCTGTTGGCGATGGTGCTGGGGATGCTGCTGGCGCTGCCGGCGGCGGGCCGCTTCGGTTGGCCGTTGCAGGGCGCTGCGCGGTTGCTGCTCAATGCCCTGCGCGCCATTCCGGAGCTCGTGTGGGCGGCGCTGACCGTGCTGGCCGCCGGGCTTGGGCCCAATGCCGGCACCCTGGCCCTGGCGCTGCACACTGCCGGGGTACTGGGGCGGTTGTTTGCCGAGGCGCTGGAGAACGCGCCGCCAGAGCCTGCGGCGGCGATCCGTTTGCAGGGGGGTAGCCAGGTGGCGGCCTTCTGCTTTGGCACCTTGCCCAATGTGTGGCCGCAGTTGCTGGCGTATAGCTTGTACCGCTGGGAGAACAACATTCGCATGGCCAGCGTGCTGGGGTTTGTCGGGGCGGGGGGGCTGGGGCAGCTGCTGTACACCACCTTGAGCCTGTTCCAGGAAGCCCAGGCCAGTACGGTGATCCTTGGCATGCTGGTGCTGGTGTTGCTGGTGGACATGCTCAGTGATGTGTTGCGCCAGCGTTATGTGCGGGCCTGACCGATAGCCAGGGCCGCCAGGCAGCCCCAAAATCCATCAGGCTCCCACCACCTCGCCACACTGCGCCTCGCGCTGCATGGATTCCAGGTTGCGCTCAATCGTCTCGCAAATGGTGTCCATCTGGATCTGGTGCTCACTGAACCTGAACGGGCTCTGCAAGTCGGTACCGATCCGCTCGATGGCCAGCAACATGAACCCCACCACCGTCGACGCCAGCGGTGTGAACCAGCCCAGCGACTCCACCAGCCCCACCGGCACGATCAGGCAGAACAAGGTGATGAACAGGCGCGGAAAATACACGTAAGGGTACGGCAGCGGCGTATTGGCAATCCGTTCCATGCCGCCTTGGGCATTGGACAGGTCCACCAGGGTTGCCTCCAGCCGCGCCAGGCGAATGCTGTCCAGCCGCCCGGCCTGGTATTCCCGGGCCAGCAGGGCCGCCGAGCCGCTGAGGATGTCGTTGGCGAAGTTGTTCGAGCGGTTGCGCCGTTCGAACTCCGCCGGCGGGATAAAAGCCATCAGTTCATCCGGGCAGGGTTCACCTTTCAGGTGTGCCGCCAGGCAGTTCACATAGGCGACATGCCGGCGCAGCAGGGTGGCCTTGACCGGGTTCAGGCCGTCGTCCGTGTCATCGATCAGGGTCAGCGTCTGCCGGGCAAAACTGCGCGAGCTGTTCACCAGCGCGCCCCATAACGTGCGTGCTTCCCACCAGCGGTTGTAGGCACTGCTGTTGCGAAAGCTCACCAGCACCACCAGCGCAGAACCCAACAGGGTCAATGGGATCAGCGGCAAGGTGAACTTGCTGTTGAAGAACAGCATGAAGTCGATGGTGACCAGCACATCCCAGATCAGCAGCCAGAACAGCGACCAGCCGATGTAGCCGATGGTCTTCACCACCAGGCGGTACTTGCGGGCGATGACGTCTTTCACGCGGGGGTACCTCGGAACGCGGGGGATGCAGGATGGGACGTCGAGGCGCGCCGAAGGTTCGCCATCCTTTGAGCGGGTGTATCCATAAGGATACGATTGGGTGCCACTTGATGATGCCGAATGGTGTGAAGCCCAGCTGTGGATAGAGCAGCAGGCCGGCGGTGTCGTGATTGAAGCATGGCACTCGGGCCTCCCGAGCGCAGGCTCAAATCCCGCGCAGGCCCTGTAGGAGCGGGTTTACCCGCGAAGAGGCCATCAGCCTCACATCATAGGCCGCTTTCCATCCAGCACCGCGCCCCGATTCACGGCTTGGCGGCCACCGCCACGTAGCCTTTGACCGCAGCCGGCGCCCTCGGCTTGGCCTTGCGTGCCAGCAGGTACTGATAGCGCCGCCACTCCTTGTCGATCTCGTTGAACGACATGAACACGCTGATGCGTTCCTTGCCGATCAGGTCGGGGCGCCTGCCGGCGTCGATCTCGCTGGTCGGGATGATGGCCACGTTGATGCCTACGACCTTGCCATCGTCGGCAAACACCGGCCCACCCGACATGCCTTTGGTGATCGGGCCATCGTGTACCGAGTAGAAGACACTGCCAGGCGTACCTTCCAGCCGAACCAGCGACGGCAGGGCATGGCCCTTGCCTTGCATCGGCATCATCAAGCTGTTGTAGCCGACCGCCGTCACGGCCTCGCCCGGCACGTACTGGCGCCAGGCCGGTAACGTCGCAGCCTTGTGCTTGAAGAACACCACATCACCGAGGCCTTCGTGAACCACGTTGGGCAGGAAGGGGGTGTGTTTGGCGGTTACTGCGTAATCCTCATTCCACTGGATGGCGCTGGCCATCAGCAGCATTGGCAGCGGAGCACCGGAGGTGACCACGAATGCCTGGCTGTAGACGGGATCGGAAACGTAAGACGTTGGCACTCCATTGCACCCACCCAGCAGCATCATTGCTGCCACACAGGGCGCTATAGCTTTCATGGTTCACACAGGATTGAGGGGAAGGGTGCGCAACTATGGCTAAGTGCCATTATTCGGACAATCCTTTCGTGATATATCCGACGAATGACAGCTTAAGTGCTAATCAGAAGGGTAGCCAATAGAATCGGGGTATCGAGGTGAGGCCCCGCGCCGTGGCGGTGGCGTCAAGGCGAAGGGTGCTTTTGGCGAGACGAAAAAAAAACCGACCATAAGGTCGGCTTTTTCCGGATTTTGGTGCCCGAGGGAGACTCGAATAAGCCAATGAATATAGGGGATTTTCACTGGATATTTTCTGGGGATACACAAGGGGATACAAGGCATTCTCGACTAGGTGATTCCTGTTTCATTATTCGAAGGTCATACCTACCAGCTAGGTCTACGCAGCGGAGGGCGATGATAAAAAGACGCCTTCGGTCTAACGCCACATGGGCTCGGTCTGAAACGAAAATGGATTGACCTCGAGGCCCAGCTCCAGTGCGAGGATTCCCGCCTGATGCTCCCGTCAAAGCCGAACACCCCAAGTGGTTAAGGGCCTTGGCTGTCCCCAGAGCTTGCCGGGATTCCGAAAGACCGCTTCAAGGCCACGAGGGGTAGGTTTTGCATGGCGATCACCAGGACGGGAAATTCAAGCCAGTTTTTCTTTCAATATGTCTCGGAGCATGTTCTCTCTTAGAGTGATGAAATTTGAAAAATTTGTGATGTCTAGATCGGTGTCGGGAATCAAATAGCGATTCAAAAAGAACTCTTTGTTACCAGAGAAGCCTGGGCGACTTGTGATCCATGAATGAAGGTCACTGCCGTTTTTCGATTGGTTTTCATTGGCATCTAGCATCTGGAGGTTTTTAATTGAGTTGTATGTTTCCCAGTCTTCGTGGTGTGCGCTAGATGCTGGAATATGTGAATACATGATTTCAGGGTGTAAGTGATCTTTGTGGAAGTTATTGTTCCTGTAGTCCATGTCGGGGTATAGTAGGGCTAAGATCGAAAATGCATACTTTTCATCCTTCTGAGTCATCAGAAGTTCGCTGATAAACTCATCGCTGATACCTAGGTCTTTACGAATGTGTTGATTAATATCGGCTACCGGGAAACTTGTCTGTGCGGGATCAATGGGGGAGCTCAAGACATCATCTGTGAAGCCTCTACGAATTTGATTGAGTACGCTATCTGTTTGAGCGCCAAACAAGCGTTTTACCAGAGCGGTGTGAATCCATTTTCGAATTATATCACGATCTTGTGCGTATTCGATTTTGCTGTCGAAGCCCTTGTAGATGTTCCGATGATACAGGTAGTAGATGATCGGTAATACAGCATTTTTAGAAGTTAAAGTGGTGTCAACAAAGCCAAAAGATTTTACAAGATCAAATGCGGATAATATTGAGTCTCGAATGTTGAGCCATTCTTTTTCAAAGTTTTGTGCATTAGCTTTGGAGAAGTTCGTTACCTTGAACTTAATATCTTTGCTGTGAAGGAAAAGGAACGTTTTTAGAATGAAGTCTTTCGTAATAGTAAAGCCTTTATCAACAATTGCGTCTGTGAGTGCATGAATTTCTTTTCGCGCGTCAATGGTATCCCAGTTGGCGACCGCAATCGACATGATTAGGTCTGAAAAATTAAGGGGCTCGCCACCGCTGTTGATTCTGATGAAAATATTTAGAGCTTTATCGATGTTTTGTTCGGTTTCGAGGAAGAAGTTGATAATTGGTTTCGAGTGAACGATGTTTTTGAGTGTGGCTAAGGTTTTGTAAGAGAATTCATGCGCTTTGAGATTATGTGCGTCCAGGTATTTGTTGAACTCGAAGTCATCAGATAGGCCATATATTTCTGAGACTTTAAACCAGGACTCCTTGTCTTGCTCGTACTCTTCGTTTGTTAGGAATTTGAACTCAAACTGTCGGCCGTCTTCCTCGTTCTCTAGCGGATTAACAATATTTAGATATAGGAGCCTGGTTGGATAGACTCGTTCTGAGTCCTCTTCTCGCAAACGCGGGGTTCTGTAAGCATAGCTTCCCCGAAGTCCGATATATAAAGAGGTTAATCGCTGTTGGCCATCAAGTATTGCGGTAAAGTCGCTGTGGCCGGTAGTGCTAAATTCCTCGTTGTGGGTTTTATATCGTTGGCGAAACTCTCGGATAAATTTGTAAAATTTAAACTGGTTTTTCGTGATGTCTTCAACGCGCCAGAACAAAAAAGAGCTAATGGGATAGTTGCGCATGATGGAGTCAAAAAGCCATTCAATCTTGCTGTGGCTCCATTCAAATTCCCGCTGAATAGATGGTAAAAGATACCTGTTGTTTTCAATGTTCCTAATTGCTTCTGCTATGGTAATCGGCGTTTGAAATGACATTATTAACTACTCCGTGTCTTAAGAACTAAAGGTCTGCATGTATGCAGCTGTGGTCTAGCATGGCCATGTGCCAACATGAAAAGATGTACAGATACGTCCTAGATCATCTGTAGTCAAGGGGCTAACCGGAAGCCGCAGCCCGCGCAGCGAGGTACGAGCGAGCAGGAACGGGTGAGGATTGGCGCGTAGCGTACCCTTGACGACATGCTTCGGACGCAACCTGTCCGAGGGGTGGGGAGAGCTTTACCTCCCCAGCCCCGAGCGTCTGGGGCGGCCCCCAGGCCGGTGGCGCCCAAAGGGGGCGCGATTTTGCAAGGCGGGAACCGACGCGCAGGCAGTCCAGCGGCACGCTGGCCCACCATTAACGTAGTTAATGTGTAGTGGGTTACACTTTGTGTCTTAGAAAAACGTTGCGTAAAACTTCGCTCCATTTGCATACTAATTAAAGAATAAGAAAAGCAATAGGAGATGCCGTGATGATTAACTCTAACGTGATTGCTTTATCAGCCGATAAGCGCAACCTCTGGATGCAAGCGGGAAAAGCTTTCCCAGGAAAGAAACTAAATGAGGTGATGATAAGAGCACTTGCCGATATATCAGTCGGCCAAGCGCAAATGTCTTTTTATGAGATCCGGCGCATAGACGCTCCGTTAGCTTTTGATGCGCTATTAAAGATTCAGAGCACACGCGCTGCACATAGGTATATCGAGGCGGATCAGGAAGGTTTTAGAGAAGTCCTAAGAGTTGAACGGACGCTGTTTGACGCTATTATGAGAACTATATCTCTGCTGCTGGATGTCATTGCTGGAATACTCTTGCCTAATTCGAGTGGTGGAGGTGCACCGCCAGCGTTTTCTTATGTTGTCGACAGCACTGAAGGCAAGCCGTATGTGCCTACCTGGAAACGGAGTTTGGCGAGAATTTCTTTCGACGAGCCGGCTTTATGATGTACGGAATATTGCGTACTAAAAAGCTTAAAAGCCTAAATGCCGTGCGCCGGTCTTCTAATCACACCTTCAGAGAGCAGGCTACACCTAACGCCGACCCCACCAGACTTAGAAAAAATCGTACGGTCGGGGCCAAGAGCACTTGCCAACTCTTGGACGCTCTGAAGAGCAAGTTGCCAGAAAAAAGGAGAAGCGATGCAGTTATCTGTATTGAATACCTAATAACCGCCTCCCCTGAAGTGTTTAAGCGCCATGGTGGCCATTTAGACGATTTGGGCGAAGGATATTTCAGTGATTCTCTTGCGTGGTTAAGGAAGCGCCATGGAGAGGCTAACGTCCTGAGTGCAACTGTGCACCTTGATGAATCGACGCCCCATATGGTCGCTTACGTAGTGCCTCGTACACAGGATGGGCGATTGTCCTGTCGAGACTTCCTGGGCAGCCCCGCAAAGCTGAGGGAGATGCAAGACGATTTTCATCTTGCCTGCGGTTCCAAGCGCGGCTTTAAGCGTGGATTGAAAGGCTCCAAGGCTAAGCATGAAGCGGTAGCATCATTCTATACAGCCCTGACGGAATTTGACCTTGCGCCTAAGCTCTGCCGTAAGGACTACGCGGCTGCGGCGTTTGGGATGAAAACTGAGGCCTGGAAGCAGGCGGAAGTCATAGCACAGGCTAACAATTTGCTCGCAAAACGCGAGGTGCGTAGAAGAAAAGCAGATCGATCTAGGCAAAAGAAACAAGAGGCCATGAGATTAGACATCGTCGAAAAGCAGCAGGCTGCTAAGCATCGAGAGATCGAGGACGCTATGAAAACTGCCGACCTTGAGCGTCGCTCCGAGTCCCTAGCTGAAAGAGAACAAGAGATCAGCCAGATCGAGAGTCACGTCTTATCAATAGAAGCAGAGAGAGACGCCTTGGTGCGTCGTTTTGAAATTCTAGAGCTTAGTACAGGCGAAAAAAGAAAGGCCCCACAAGGGGGCCGTGAACTTGTAAATGAACGGGGTCTAAGTTGATTGAGGCCTGCTACTCCGAGTAGCTGGGTGTGGTGCCCACAAGCTTTTCACCAGTGCCTTCCCAGAGTGCTCCGCCTCTTTGTTCGCGCAAGACCGACAATAGAACCCAATTCCTACGTAGTAAGGGGTCACTTCACTGCTGCCGCACATTTCACAGCCATCATAATAGGTCACGCCGTTCCTATCAATTAGCATAATTAGCCTCTGTTGGTGAGTATCGTTTATGACTGGGGTTGGAATCGTGATGGCTTTTCTTGGAACACTATTAATAACTGTAACCGAATGGCTAAGCGTCCTCGATTTTGAATTTCCCCTGGCTGAAAATGTGATTATCACCGATCTTCAAGCCAATGATCTTGTATGTTTTCTCGCCGTAGACGGTTTGGCTCTCTTCCCTAATCAGCATCAGGGGAGCTACACCGTTATATTTCCTGAACAAGTCAGGTGCCTGGAGTAAATTTTTTAAACCAGAGGGATTTCTCCAGATTTTTGTTTTTACAATTTCCCCCACCTCACCCTCCAGTGATTTGAAATCTTCCTCTTGAAGCTTGTTGACTGAGCGAATCAATGTGAGGACATTTTTTACTCCAAAAGGTTGGTATTGCCTTACTCGCATAGTTTGTAATGCTGCACGTACTCGCTCTCCGTACCTGATTGATGCCAAGTCTTCCTCTTCCCGCAAATCATCGGTTTCTGCGTCCTTACCCTGGCTGTCAAAATTCGAAACGGACGTGTCGAAACCTTTAGCGAGGTATTTGAATATGTAGCTTGAAGCACTGCCAATATTTGGATCTCCAATTTCAACTTTCAACTGTCCATAGAGTGGGAATTGTTCCTTGCTAGCCTCAATGAACGGGTTGGTTGCCTCGGGCGTGGCAAAAACCAAAAGATGCCAATGTACAGACCCATCTTTATGGGTTTCGGCGGTTCTGATGCCAAAGTATGTGTCAATCCCGCTTTTAAAATTTCGCTTATTCAAGAGCGATCTAATGCGTGCCCAAGCTGAGGAAATATAATCATGACTTGCCTTAACCCCTAACTTGGGGTTATAGCTACATTTCCCTTTCAAAGGGTTCGGGTGGTATTCAGGCGGTGCAGTGTAGGTTACAAATAGCCATCCCATTCCCCGGTCTTTTGCAATAGATTCAAAATTTTTAGATATCCAATATAATTCTTTGAATCGATTTACAGTTGCCCGCTCAGCTAGTTCAGACAGCGAGATTTTGTTTCCTGTGTGCGTGTTCACGATTACCTTGCTACTCAGGTAATCATCTTGGTCGCTTTTTCTAATTCTTATTTTTTCTACAGTAACATCAGAAGAATATAGCTGAGCTGCGGGGGATAGGCCGCCAACTGTTTTGAGTGCCGCTTCAGCATTGAGTCTTGCAATATCTGCTTCGTATTGTATTCGGCGCCTCCAATATTTTCGTGACATTGACTTTGCGATAACGGCCGATGCAGAAGAACCAATAATCGTAATTGCATAGAAGTTGGTTTTAAACTCGACCCTGGTGGTGAAGTATTCAAGATCATAATCCTGGGTTGCTGAAAATTGTCCAGCTATTCTGACTGCCAGGTAGGAAATCTGCTTCGGAGAAAGAGAATGGAGCGGGGGTAGTGACTCAGCCGTAACTGTCAAGCCAATAGTTGAGTAAATCTCTTTTTCCGTCTGTATTTTTCGTTCAGTTCGCACTGCGGCTCCTTTGATATGTGATTCTCTTCCTTGAGTTGAAAAATCATGTTGCAGCCCTCGTGGCATCGAACATAAGCAGGCGGAGCAAGTATTCCCCGCCCCAGAATTTATATCATCACAGCCAGGTGGTTTTGGATGTGGAGGTTTAGCTATTGATGAAGCAAAGGGCAACTGGCTAAGTTGGTATTAGCCAGTGTCGTAGGGATCTAGTATCTCTAATTTTTATGCTGGCTTTTTAGGCGCCCAAGTGAATTTCAACTTATCCCAAATGGCAGGGCCATTTTTCACAAGGAGATGAATTTCTTTTTTTGGGCGCTGGTCGAGTGCAAGCACGGCCATACAATCTTCCCAAATTGATCTTTCAAGGCGACGAAGCTCACTAAGCTCAAAAGGAAATGCTTTACCATTGTAGAGCGCGAGCAGAAAACGACCGCATACTTGGCTCTGTCCCGAATCCTGGTTGGCGACTTCGACTAACCTTTGCAAAGCGGGCAGGCCCACAGCCTCGGTAGCTACACGTTGTTGCTCATAGTCCATCAGCTTTCGCTTCCAGGCTTCTTGTTTTTCAGTGCTAGTCATTGAGTTCGAGGGTGATGCCACAAGACACGGCTGCGGGATGTTGGAGTGATCCATTATTGCTTCTCCCTCAATGCCGCTCTTCCTTCTACCCAATCTTGAACTTCAGCCAGTACCCAACCAACGGGGGCGCCTCGAGAAGTGCTATCACTAAGCTTGACAGGTCTAGGAAAGCTTGAATCACTTTTCAATCGTTTATAGATGGAGTTTCGGCGCAACCCGGTGATGGCTTCGACATCACGCATGCGGATGATGACAGACCGTGGATTGATGATTTCGGACGCCCAAGATGTATTGCTAGGGCGGGGGAAGGGAAGGGTGAACATAGCTGAGCCCGTATAGGTGATGACGGGCTCAGATTGACGAAAAACTCTCAATTAGTCTTTGCAATTGCAAAAGTGGTTTTTGCAATTGCAAAATATCTTAGCGGTTAATTCGTTGCTTTTTTAGCTTTTCCCTAGCCTCAGCTTTAGCTAGGGTAATTTTCTCTGCTTCAGCGGCTGCCGCTTTAGCTTCAGCAAAAAGCTTAGTAAGTGTGCTAGCACTTGCACCTCTCCACCCTTTGTCTTCTATTTCTGCTGCAATTTTTCCCTGGTCGTAGTGGGGTTTATTTTGCTCTGAAAGTAACAGTTCCAGCATGCCAGCTACTGTCAGAAGGTACGAAGTCTTCACAGAGGTCGTTGCTGATTCAAGTTTTTCCTCTGCCAGTCTTCGGGCGTTGCGCTCGATCTCCAGCTGCTGCTGCAATTTCGCGATTTCGTTGGTTTCACTGGTGGTAATGCTCTTCGCGCCAACAAGGGTTACAGGGCGAGGCAAGGCAGGTACGCTATTGATCAATTCTTGTATTGTTATTGTGTCTTTAGTAAGAGCTTCAATGTCAGACGATCTGAATACCGCACAGTATCGTGTCGTTTCGCAGTTCAGTTTCCAGATCGTATTGAAGCTCGACCATCCTGAGTCGCTCTCTTCCCTGCAATTTTGCGTAGGCCCTTGAACTACGATGTGCTTGAGTATGGTCAGAGTATTGATTATAGGGTGGTCGACATATTCTAGGGTGGTAACGCGAAGTTTCTCTGGGTTAACCAGTAACTGGTTGCCGGAGGCTCGTACTTCCCTGTTTGTTTCGATTTCAAGTCCTGTTGCATCGTCACAACTTATATATGCAGGGCACCTTCCGATTGCGCAGAGAGTTTTTAAGTCTCGCAGGGTGAATTTATGATTGCCGGCGCGGTTGAGAACCTCAACAGCGCGCGCCGGATTAATCCACAGTTCTTCCATTGTTAGTTGCCTGTCGTCGCGAGCTTATCTAGATAGTCTGCATACCACTGCATCATTACGGAGCGTTTATCCAAATACTGTGCTTTATTGTAAACGCCCGAAACACCTGCTTCTTTATGAGCAAGTTGGACTTCAATATGATCCTTGGGCCAGCCGTGTTCGCGTAACAAGGTACTTGCAGTATGGCGAGTGCCATGTCCAACCAAGCGACCTTTGTACCCGATACCGGCGAAAACCTTGTTAATGGTATTCTCGCTAATCATAGGATTTTTTGGGCCTACTCCAGGAAACAGCCATCTGCTTCGGCCTGTAACTCTCTGTAGATCCTTAAGTGCGGCTATTGCTTGTAAAGGAAGGGGGCTAACGTGATCACGGCCCATCTTCATTTTTTCATCTGGTATCATCCAGACACCTGCCTCGAGGTCAAACTCAGACCACTCGGCAAAGCGAACGACACCTGGTCGTGAAGCTGTCCAGATACAAAGCCAGGCAGCGGTTCGGGCAGGCAGCCGGCTGGTTGTATTTTTTAGTGCTCTTATGAAATCCGGTAATTCGCCCTCAAGCAGGTGAGGGTGCTGTTTTGTTGTTGGAGCTGCATCCGCAATATCTCGCAGCCTACTTGCAGGATCGTTCTCAGTGAGGCCAAGGCCGATAGCTCGACCGAAGATTTGATTAAGCCAAGAACGGCACTTCTCAGCGACATTGTGGGCACCACGGGCTTCAATTGATGCCTGGAGACTAGCGCAGTCGTTGCGAGTGATCTCATCAAGCAGCTTGTCACCCAGCGCAGGGAGGATGTCTTTCTCCAGGTAGGTTTGCATTTTTTCTAGCGTCGTTTTAGCTAGGCCTTGATCAGTCTTGGATTGCAACCACCCAGCAGCAGCGGAGCGGAAGGTTCGTGTCCTAGCAACCTCGAGTGCCGCTTTAGCTGCGCGCTTTTGCTCAAGCGGATCAATACCTTGGCTCACCAGCTTTCGATGCTCAGCTGCCTTGCTTTTAGCTAGAGCAGCACTGACTTCCGGGTAGCCACCCAGACCAAGCCAAGCCCAAGAGCCGCCGGGTTTCTTATATCTCAATTGCCACGATTTTCCGCCGTTTGGCTTCACACGAAAATAGAGGTTTTCGCCATACAGCTCGCGAAATTCCTTGGCTTCTGGCTCCAAGGCCGCAAGAACTGTGTCAGCGAGGGGGCGGCGCTTGATCTGCGAGCGCTTCATCTGTGTATCCCAAAGTTAGAGAGTTTTTGGAGGATACAGGTGGGGATACAGGAAAGGAAGGAGTGAGGGGAGATGGATAGAGACAGCCAGAAACAAGAAAGCCCGCACAGGGCGGGCTTTACAAGTCATTTCTTATCGTTTTTTACACTGCCAGAGACAGGTAAAAACATGCGTTTGGTGCCCCGAGGGAGACTCGAACTCCCACTCCTTTCGAAAACGGATTTTGAATCCGCCGCGTCTACCAATTCCGCCATCAGGGCGTGTGGCGCGCAGTATAGAGAGCTGCCGCTGGTCGGTCAATCGGCTTTCATGGTCAATTTTCACACATTGGGCTAAACTTCCCGGCCCTGCCGAACCGAACATCATCATGCGCGTCGCCGATTTTTCCTTCGAACTCCCCGATTCCCTGATCGCCCGCCACCCACTGGCCGAGCGCCATGGCAGCCGTCTGCTGGTCCTCGATGGGCCGAGCGGCGTGCTGGCACACCGGCAATTTCCCGATTTGCTCGAGTACCTGCGCCCCGGCGACCTGATGGTGTTCAACAACACCCGGGTCATCCCGGCCCGCTTGTTCGGCCAGAAAGCGTCTGGCGGCAAGCTGGAAGTGCTGGTCGAACGCGTGCTCGACAGCCACCGGGTGCTGGCTCACGTAAGGGCCAGCAAGGCGCCGAAAGAGGGCGCGGTCATCCTCATCGATGGCGGTGGTGAGGCCGAAATGGTCGCCCGCCACGACACACTGTTCGAGCTGCGCTTCACCGAAGAGGTGCTGCCCCTGCTCGACCGCGTCGGCCACATGCCGTTGCCGCCCTATATCGACCGCCCTGACGAGGGCGCCGACCGTGAGCGCTACCAGACCGTCTACGCCGAGCGTGCCGGTGCAGTGGCTGCGCCTACCGCCGGCCTGCACTTCGATGAAGCGTTGCTGGAAAAAATCGCCGCCAAGGGCGTGGAGCGCGCCTTCGTCACCCTGCACGTGGGCGCGGGCACGTTCCAGCCGGTGCGTGTCGACAAGATCGAAGACCACCATATGCACAAAGAGTGGCTCGAAGTGAGCCAGGAGGTGGTCGATGCCATCACGGCCTGTCGCGCTCGGGGTGGCCGGGTGATCGCCGTGGGCACCACCAGCGTGCGTTCGCTGGAAAGTGCCGCGCGCGACGGCGTGCTCAAGGCGTTCAGCGGCGACACCGATATTTTCATCTACCCGGGTCGGCCGTTCCATGTGGTCGACGCGCTGGTCACCAACTTCCACCTGCCGGAGTCCACGCTGCTGATGCTGGTCTCGGCCTTCGCCGGCTACCCCGAGACCATGGCCGCCTACGCCGCGGCGGTGGAGCAGGGGTACCGCTTCTTCAGTTACGGTGATGCCATGTTCATCACCCGCAATCCGGCGCCACGCGGCCCCGAGGATCAAGCATGAGTCGCACCTGTCGAATGTCCTTCGAACTGCTGGCCACCGACGGCAAGGCCCGTCGCGGTCGCATCACTTTCCCTCGTGGCACCGTGGAAACCCCGGCGTTCATGCCGGTGGGCACCTATGGCACGGTCAAGGGCATGCTGCCACGCGATATCGAGGCCATTGGCGCCGAGATGATCCTCGGCAATACCTTCCACCTGTGGCTGCGCCCGGGCACCGAGGTGATCAAGAAGCACAACGGCCTGCACGATTTCATGCAGTGGAAGGGCCCGATCCTCACCGACTCCGGTGGTTTCCAGGTGTTCAGCCTGGGCGCCATGCGCAAGATCAAGGAAGAGGGTGTGACCTTCGCTTCGCCGGTCGATGGTTCCAAGGTGTTCATGGGCCCGGAAGAGTCGATGCAGGTCCAGCGTGACCTGGGCTCGGACGTGGTGATGATCTTCGACGAGTGCACCCCGTACCCGGCCGAGCACGATGTCGCGCGCACCTCCATGGAGCTGTCGCTGCGCTGGGCCCAGCGCTCGAAGAACGCCCACGCCGACAACACCGCCGCGCTGTTCGGCATTGTCCAGGGTGGCATGTACCAGGACCTGCGCATGCGCTCGCTCGAGGGCCTGGAAAACATCGGCTTCGATGGCCTGGCCATTGGTGGCCTGTCGGTTGGCGAGCCCAAGCACGAAATGATCAAGGTGCTGGATTACCTGCCTGACCAGATGCCGGCTGACAAACCTCGTTACCTTATGGGGGTAGGCAAACCGGAAGATCTCGTTGAGGGTGTGCGCCGCGGCGTCGACATGTTCGACTGCGTGATGCCAACGCGCAACGCGCGCAACGGGCATCTGTTTGTCGATACAGGGGTGATCAAGATCCGCAATGCGTTCCATCGCCACGATGAATCGCCGCTGGATCCGACCTGTGACTGCTACACCTGCACCAACTTCTCGCGCGCCTATCTGCACCATTTGGACAAGTGCGGCGAAATGCTGAGCAGCATGCTGAATACCATCCACAACTTGCGCCATTACCAGCGCTTGATGGCCGGTTTACGCGAGGCCATTCATCAGGGTAAATTGGCCGCCTTTGTCGACGCCTTCTACGCCAAGCGCGGGCTTCCGGTTCCGCCCTTGGACTGACTGTCTGCATCCATTATTAGAAAATTACATTAGGAGTGCCCAATGAGCTTCTTGATCCCCGCCGCATACGCGGACGCTGCAGCACCTGCCGCCGGCCCAGCCGGTACCGGCTTCGAGTGGATTTTCCTGGTCGGTTTCCTGGTCATCTTCTACCTCATGATCTGGCGCCCACAGGCCAAGCGTGCCAAAGAGCAGAAGAACCTGCTGATCAACTTGCAAAAAGGTGACGAAGTTGTCACCAACGGCGGTATCGCCGGCAAGATCGTCAAGGTTTCCGATGACTTCGTGGTATTGGAAGTGTCCGACACTGTCGAACTGAAGTTCCAGAAGGGTGCCATTGCTGCGACCCTGCCAAAAGGTACGCTCAAGGCTATCTGAGTTACCGGTTTTATTTTCCAGTCGGGGCGCGCAACGCGCCCCGCGTCTTGAACGGGCGGCGTGATGCTGAACAAATACCCTCTGTGGAAATATGCACTGATCGTGCTGGTACTGGTGGTCGGTTTCATTTATTCCGCACCCAACCTTTACCCGGACGACCCGGCGGTGCAGATCAGTGGTGCCAGCTCGGCGCTGCAGGTGAACCAGGCCGACCTCGACCGCGTCAGCAAGGCGTTGGTCGATGCCAAGATCCCAGTCAAGGGCACCAGCCTGGGCGAGAAGGGCAGCGGGCTGATCCGCCTGACCAACCAGGAAGACCAGCTGCCGGCCAAGGATGTGGTGCGCAAGGCGCTGGGCGATGATTACGTCGTGGCCCTGAACCTGGCCCAGACGACTCCGCAATGGCTGCGCAACCTGGGTGCAAGCCCGATGAAGCTGGGCCTGGACCTGTCCGGTGGTGTGCACTTCCTGCTGGAAGTGGACATGGACAAGGCCATGAGCGCCCGCATGAAAGTCTACGAAGGCGAGGTCAAGACCTTGCTGCGTAAAGAGCGTGTGCGCTACCGCAGCCTGCCTCAGCAGGATGGTGGCATCATGCTGGGCTTTGCTGACGATGCAACCCGCGAACAGGCGCGAGCCCTGATCCGCAAGAATTTCAATGATTTCGACCTGACCACCACCGAGCGCAACGACCTTGCGGTGCTGCGCCTGGCGCTGACCCAGGCGAAGGTCGCCGAAATCCGCGAATACTCGATCAAGCAGAACCTCACCACCGTGCGCAACCGCGTCAACGAGCTGGGCGTGGCCGAGCCGCTGGTACAGCGTCAGGGCGCCAACCGCATCGTGGTCGAGTTGCCGGGTGTGCAGGACACTGCCGAAGCCAAACGTATCCTGGGTAAAACCGCCAACCTCGAGTTCCGTTTCGGTGCCGAACCGGGTGCGTCCAAGGCCACTACCGAGGTGTTCGAGTTCCGCGAAGGCGGCCGGTCCGCTGCGGTCGAGCGCGGGCTGATCATTACCGGTGACCAGGTTACCGACGCCCAGGCAAGCTTCGATGAACACGGCCGCCCACAGGTGAACATTCGCCTGGATGGCCACGGTGGCGAGCTGATGAGCCGCGCTACCCGCAGCAACGTTGGCCGCAGCATGGCGGTGATCTTCATTGAGCAGAAGCCGGTTACCCGCTACGTCAAGCAAACCGTCGACGGCGTCGAGAAAGACGTGGCCGTGCAAAGCTTCGTCGAAGAAAAGAAAATCATCAGCCTGGCCACCATCCAGTCGCCGCTGGGTAGCCAGTTCCGCATCACCGGCCTGAACGGCCAGGGCGAATCGTCCGAGCTGGCGCTGTTGCTGCGTGCCGGTGGTCTGGCTGCACCGATGTACTTCGCAGAAGAACGTACCATTGGCCCAAGCCTGGGTGCCGACAACATCACCAAAGGTATCGATGCATCGCTGTGGGGCATGCTGTTCGTCTCGCTGTTCATCATCGCCATCTACCGTGGTTTTGGCGTGATCGCCACCATCGCCCTGGCGGGCAACATGGTGCTGCTGCTGGCACTGATGTCGCTGCTGGGGGCCACCCTGACCCTGCCGGGCATTGCCGGTATCGTGTTGACCATGGGTATGGCGGTAGACGCCAACGTGCTGATCTTCTCGCGCATACGCGAAGAGCTGAAGGCCGGCATGTCGGTGCAGCGCGCCATCCACGAAGGTTTCAACCGCGCCTATACCGCGATCATCGACGCCAACCTGACCAGCCTGCTGGTCGGCGGCATCCTGTTCGCCATGGGTACCGGCCCGGTCAAGGGCTTTGCGGTCACCATGTCCCTCGGGATTTTCACCTCGATGTTCACCGCCGTCATGGTGACCCGCGCAATGGTCAACCTGACCTGTGGCGGGCGTGACATCAAGAAGCTGTGGGTTTGAGGGAGCTGCGATGAAAACCATCAACTTCATGGGCGTGCGCAATGTCGCGTTCGCCATTACCGTGCTCCTCACCGTGCTGGCGCTGTTCAGCTGGTGGCAGAAAGGCCTGAACTTCGGCCTGGACTTCACCGGTGGTACGCTGATCGAGCTGACCTACGAGCGCCCGGCAGACCTCAAGGCGGTACGCGCCGAGCTGGTCGACTCCGGTTTCCACGAGGCCGTGGTGCAAAGCTTTGGTGCTACCACCGACCTGTTGGTGCGTATGCCGGGTGATGACCCGCAACTGGGCAACAAGGTAGCTGCCGCACTGCAGAAGGCGGGCGGCGACAACCCGGCCACGCTCAAGCGCGTCGAGTTCGTTGGCCCGCAGGTGGGTGAAGAGCTGCGCGACCAGGGTGGCATGGGCATGCTGCTGGCGCTGGGCGGCATCCTCATCTACCTGGCCTTCCGCTTCCAGTGGAAGTTCGCGGTGGGGGCGATCATCTCGCTGATTCACGACGTGGTGGTCACACTGGGTATCCTGTCGTTCTTCCAGATCACCTTCGACCTGACGGTGTTGGCGGCAGTGCTGGCGATCATTGGCTACTCGCTGAACGACACCATCGTCGTGTTCGACCGGGTGCGGGAAAACTTCCGCGTCATGCGCAAGGCTTCGTTGATCGAGAACATCAACGTGTCCACCACCCAGACCTTGCTGCGTACCATCGCCACCTCGGTTTCGACCTTGCTGGCCATCGCGGCGCTGTTGTTCTTTGGCGGTGACAACCTGTTCGGCTTCTCGCTGGCCTTGTTCATCGGGGTGATGGCAGGTACCTACTCGTCGATCTATATCGCCAACGTGGTATTGATCTGGCTGAACCTGAACAGTGAAGACCTGATCCCGCCGACCAAGGCAGAAGGCGTGGACGATCGTCCGTAGCGGCTAGCCCAACACCGCCTGGCGGTGCAAAAGGCGCGAGTATTGAACTCGCGCCTTTTTTTTTGCTCCAAGGCTGGGAGAAGCGCGGGTTGCGACCCGCTGTTACGATCAGGAGGTTGACGTGAATAAATCAATGCTGGTGGGTGCGGTACTGGGTGCTGTCGGTGTGACTGCCGGAGGTGCTGTCGCGACCTACAGCTTGGTCAACAAGGGGCCTGAATATGCCCAGGTCACCGACGTGCAGCCGATCAAGCAACAGGTGAAAACCCCGCGTGAAGTGTGCAAGGACGTTGCCGTAACGCGCCAGGCGCCGGTCAAGGACCAGCACCAGATCGCCGGTACCGTGGTAGGCGCCCTGGCGGGCGGCTTGCTCGGCAACCAGATCGGTGGCGGCACAGGCAAGAAGATCGCCACCGTTGCCGGTGCGGTCGGTGGTGGTTATGCCGGCAACAAGGTGCAGGAAGGCATGCAGCAGCGTGACACCTACACCACCACGCAAACCCGCTGCAATACGGTCAATGACATCAGTGAAAAGGTGGTGGGGTACAACGTGAAGTACACCCTGGGTGATCAGGTAGGGCAGGTGAAGATGGACCGCGAGCCAGGGTCGACCATTCCGGTGGACAAGAATGGCAAGCTGATCCTGAGCGAGGCCGGGCAGTAAGTCTGAATGTGGTCCGCTCTTTTATGTGGGGCGGCCTTGCGTCGCGAAAGGGGCGCGGAGCGGCCCCAGGGTCTGTGACCCATCAGAGAGTGTCGGGGCTGCTTTGCAGCCCTTTCGCGACACAAGGCCGCTCCCACAAAATGCGGATTGTGGACGGCTTCGGCAGGCACAAAAAAGCACCCCGAGGGGTGCTTTTTGTTTGCCAGCAATCCGCGCTTAGCGCTTCAGGCTTTCTGGCAGGTGTGGCTGGATAGCGGTCAGCACGGCCTTGAAGCACTTGATGTTGCCCGCAACGATGTGGCCTTTGTCGAGGAAGTCGTGGCCACCGTTGAAGTCGCTCACCAGGCCACCGGCTTCCTGGATCAGCAGCACGCCGGCGGCCATGTCCCACTCGGACAGCCCCGATTCCCAGAAGGCGTCGAAGCGGCCGGCAGCAACGTAGGCCAGGTCCAGGCTGGCAGCGCCGGCGCGGCGGATGCCGGCAGTCTGGCCGGTCAAGGCGCGGAACATGCCCAGGTAGTTGTCGAGGTCGGCCATCTGGCTGTCGCGGAACGGGAAGCCGGTACCCAGCAGGGCGCCTTCCAGGCTGGTGCGCGAGCTGACACGCAGGCGGCGGCCATTGAGTTGGGCGCCACGGCCACGGCTGGCGGTGAATTCTTCCTGGCGAACCGGGTCGACGATCACGGCGTGCTCAAGGCGGCCACGGTATTTGCAGGCAATGCTGACAGCGAAGTGCGGGATGCCACGCAGGAAATTGGTGGTGCCGTCCAGCGGGTCGATGATCCACAGGTAATCCTTGCCCTCTTCACCGGTGCCGGCGTGCAGGCCGGTTTCTTCACCCTGGATGGAGTGGTTCGGGTAGGCCTTGCGCAGGGCGTTGACGATGGTCTGCTCGGCGGCGCGATCGACTTCGGAAACGTAGTCCTTGGCCTCTTTCTCATCGACCTTGATGCTATCCAGGCGTTCGATGGAGCGGAAAATCAGTTCACTGGCGCTGCGAGCGGCGCGCAGGGCGATATTCAGCATAGGCTGCATGGGCGGGTCACCTGGAGATGTTAAAGAAGAAAGCCGATCATTCTAGCAGAAAACTGTGGCGGCAGAAGGGGCACATTTGCTTTCGTGGCGTTACGTCTGTCGGTTCTGTAAGATCCAAGCCCCTGATTCCTGCATCTGTGAGCACAACACCTTGCTGCAAAATATTCGTGTTGTTCTGGTCAATACCAGCCACCCCGGCAACATCGGCGGCGCTGCGCGTGCCATGAAAAACATGGGCTTGTCGCGTCTGGTGCTGGTGCAGCCGAAAGAGTTCCCCGCCGTGGATGCCAGTGCCCGCGCCTCTGGTGCCGACGACGTGCTGGGCAATGCCCAGGTGGTCGACAGCCTCGAACAGGCCCTGGTCGGCTGCAACCTGGTGATGGGCACCAGCGCCCGCGAGCGCAGCATTCCCTGGCCGTTGATCGGCCCGCGTGAATGTGGCGAAAAGGCGGTGGTGCATGCCAATGGTGGCGAAGAAATCGCCCTGGTGTTCGGGCGCGAACACGCCGGCCTGACCAACGAAGAACTGCAGCGATGTCACTTCCACGTGCACATTCCCTCCAACCCCGACTTTAGCTCGCTGAACCTGGCTGCCGCCGTGCAAGTGCTCGCCTATGAGGTGCGCATGGCCTGGTTGGCCGCCGGTGTGGCACCGGCCCAGGTCGAGAAGGTGGATGCCAGCGAGCTGGCGACCATGGACGAAATGGAGCTGTTCTACGACCACCTGGAGAAAACCCTGGTGGGCATCGGCTTCCTCGACCCTGCAAAGCCCAAGCACCTGATGCCGCGCTTGCGCCGGCTGTACGGGCGGGTGGCGGTCGAGCGTTCGGAGATGAGCATTTTGCGCGGCATCCTCACCGAGACCCAGAAAGTGGTCCGGGGCGAGCCGCATAAACGGAAGGACTGAAAGATGTTTGAACGCCTGCGTGAAGATATTCAAAG
The DNA here is from genome assembly GCF_002454615.1 of Pseudomonas sp. UBA6699. Lineage (NCBI taxonomy): Bacteria > Pseudomonadati > Pseudomonadota > Gammaproteobacteria > Pseudomonadales > Pseudomonadaceae > Pseudomonas > Pseudomonas sp. UBA6699. The sequence continues at coordinate 19,272 of NZ_DKJF01000025.1, read as the reverse complement.
CGTATTCCACCGTGACCCGGCTGCGCGCAATGCCTTCGAGGTGCTCACCTGCTACCCGGGCATGCATGCCATCTGGCTGCATCGAATGGGTAATGCCTTGTGGCGGCGCGACTTCAAGTGGCTGGCGCGCCTGGTCTCGAACTTCGGCCGCTGGCTCACCGGTATCGAGATTCACCCGGGTGCCACCATCGGCCGGCGTTTCTTCATCGACCACGGCATGGGCATCGTCATCGGCGAAACCGCCGAAATCGGCGATGACGTCACCCTGTACCAGGGCGTTACGCTGGGCGGCACCAGCTGGAACAAGGGCAAGCGCCACCCCACCCTGGAAAACGGCGTGGTGGTAGGGGCGGGGGCCAAGGTGCTGGGCCCGTTCACCGTGGGTGCGGGGGCCAAGATCGGCTCCAATGCGGTGGTGACCAAGGCGGTCCCGGCCGGTGCCACGGCAGTGGGTATCCCCGGGCGCATCATCGTCAAGCGCGAAGACAGCGAAGTGGAGGCCAAGCGCAAGGCGATGGCCGAGAAGATCGGCTTCGACGCCTACGGTGTGAGTGGCGACATGCCTGACCCGGTGGCGCGCGCCATTGGCCAGATGCTCGACCACCTGCAGGCCGTCGACGAGCGGCTGGAGGGTATGTGCGGCGCGTTGACGAAAATGGGCAGTGACTACTGCGCCAAAGAGCTGCCGGCCCTGCCTGAAGATGACTTCACCGAAGCGGCCCAGGCCGTCAGGCGCGACACTCAGCCGCATTGATTGCGCCGCGGCGCACCGAGGTAGACATACGGGGCGTGTGCTCACGCCCCTCGTCTGCTACAATCGCGCCGCCTCCCAGATGCAAACCCGACTAAAGCAGTAGGTCTAATAGTTGACTTAAATGCTCGGGAATCGCATACTTGCACACATCCCGAAACTCCCGTGGTACCCAATAGCCATGCGACTGACTACCAAAGGCCGATACGCCGTGACTGCCATGCTCGACCTGGCGTTGCACGCGCAGCATGGGCCGGTGTCTTTGGCCGATATTTCCGAGCGCCAGGGCATTTCCCTCTCTTATCTGGAGCAGCTGTTCGCCAAGCTGCGCCGTAGCAGCCTGGTTTCCAGTGTGCGCGGCCCAGGTGGCGGCTATCAGCTGTCGCGCGGTATGGAAACCATCCAGGTGGCACAGGTCATCGACGCGGTCAACGAATCGGTCGATGCCACCCGTTGCCAGGGCCTCGGGGACTGCCATGCCGGTGATACCTGCCTGACCCACCACCTGTGGTGCGACCTCAGCCAGCAGATCCATGAATTCCTCAGCGGCATCAGCCTGGCCGACCTTGTCATGCGCCGTGAGGTGCAGGAAGTCGCCCAGCGCCAGGACTTGCGTCGTGTCGCAGGCCGAACCGCCCAGCTGGACAAGATTGAGACGTCTGCCGTCGATTGACCCTTAGCCACGACGAGCGACGCCACCGCCTGATAGGAGAGACAAATGAAGTTGCCGATCTACCTCGATTACTCCGCGACCACGCCGGTTGACCCACGCGTCGCCCAGAAAATGGCCGAATGCCTGCTGGTTGACGGAAACTTCGGTAACCCGGCTTCGCGCTCCCACGTGTTCGGCTGGAAGGCCGAAGAAGCGGTCGAGAACGGCCGTCGCCAGGTTGCCGAGCTGATCAACGCCGACCCGCGCGAGATCGTCTGGACCAGCGGTGCCACCGAGTCCGACAACCTCGCCCTCAAAGGCGTGGCGCACTTCTATCAGACCAAGGGCAAGCACATCATCACCTCCAAGATCGAGCACAAGGCGGTACTGGATACCGCTCGCCAGCTGGAGCGTGAAGGTTTCGAAGTCACCTACCTGGAGCCAGGCGAAGACGGTATCGTCACCCCGGCCATGGTCGAGGCCGTGCTGCGTGACGACACTATCCTGGTGTCGCTGATGCACGTGAACAACGAAGTCGGCTCGATCAACGACATCGCCGCCATCGGTGAGCTGACCCGTGCGCGTGGCGTGCTGTTCCATGTCGATGCCGCCCAGTCGGCCGGCAAGGTGGAAATCGACGTGCAGAAGCTGAAGGTCGACCTGATGTCGTTCTCGGCGCACAAAGCCTACGGCCCGAAAGGCATCGGCGCGCTGTACGTCAGCCGCAAGCCGCGTGTGCGTCTGGAAGCCATCATCCACGGTGGTGGTCATGAGCGCGGCATGCGTTCGGGCACCCTGCCGACCCACCAGATCGTCGGCATGGGCGAAGCATTCGCCATCGCCAAGCAGGAAATGGCCGCCGAAAACGTACGCATCAAGGCCCTGAGCGACCGCTTCTTCAAGCAGGTCTCCAGCCTTGAAGAGCTGTACGTCAACGGTAGCCAGACTGCCCGCGTACCGCACAACCTGAACCTGAGCTTCAACTACGTCGAAGGCGAATCGCTGCTGATGTCACTGAAGGACATCGCCGTATCGTCCGGTTCGGCGTGCACCTCCGCGTCGCTCGAGCCGTCGTACGTACTGCGCGCTCTGGGCCGCAACGACGAGCTGGCGCACAGCTCGATCCGCTTCTCCTTCGGCCGCTTCACCACCGAAGAAGAAGTCGACTACGCCGCGCAGAAAGTCTGCGAGGCCGTCAACAAACTGCGTGAACTGTCGCCGCTGTGGGATATGTACAAAGACGGCGTTGACATCTCCAAGATCGAGTGGGCCGCCCACTAAGCAGTCGCCGGCAAGAGCGGCTCCCTGATGAGGAAGGAATTGCACCATGGCATACAGTGAAAAGGTCATCGACCACTACGAAAACCCACGCAACGTCGGCAAGATGAATGCCGAAGACCCGGATGTCGGTACCGGCATGGTCGGCGCCCCTGCGTGTGGCGACGTGATGCGTCTGCAAATCAAGGTCAACGAGCAGGGCGTGATCGAAGACGCCAAGTTCAAGACCTACGGTTGCGGTTCGGCCATCGCTTCCAGCTCCCTCGCTACCGAGTGGATGAAGGGCAAGACCCTGGACGAAGCCGAAACCATCAAGAACACCCAGCTGGCAGAAGAACTGGCGTTGCCGCCGGTCAAGATCCACTGCTCGGTACTCGCCGAAGATGCCATCAAGGCAGCTGTGCGCGATTACAAGCAGAAGAAAGGCTTGATTTAAGCCGCCTGTTGCGAGGTAAGGAGTCCTGATGGCTATCAGCATGACAGAAGCCGCCGCCAACCACATTCGCCGCTCCCTCGATGGGCGCGGCAAAGGTGAGGGCATTCGCCTGGGCGTGCGCACCACCGGTTGCTCGGGCCTGGCCTACGTGCTGGAGTTCGTTGACGAACTGGCCGACGAAGACCAGGTGTTCGAAAACCACGGCGTCAAGGTGATCATCGATCCCAAGAGCCTGGTGTACCTCGACGGTACCGAGCTGGACTTCGTCAAGGAAGGGTTGAACGAAGGCTTCAAGTTCAACAACCCCAACGTGCGCGGTGAGTGTGGCTGCGGCGAAAGCTTCAACGTTTGAGGCCGGCTGTGGGTACTCCTTGTCACTACGCATTGTTTGACCTCCAGCCAAGCTTCCGCCTGGATCTCGACAAGCTGGCCACTCGCTACCGCGAGCTGGCCCGCGAAGTCCATCCCGACCGTTTTGCCGACGCCTCCGAGCGGGAGCAGCGGGTCGCGCTGGAAAAGTCCGCAGCCCTCAACGACGCCTACCAGACGCTGCGCAGTGCGCCGCGTCGTGCCCGCTATCTGCTGGCCATCAGCGGTCACGAAGTGCCCCAGGAAGTCACGGTCCACGACCCGGACTTTTTGTTGCAGCAGATGCAGTGGCGCGAAGAGCTGGAAGAGCTGCAGGACGAAGCCGACCTGGACGGCGTAGCGGCATTCAAGAAGCGCTTGAAGGCCGCCCAGGACTCGCTGAACGAGGATTTCGCTGCCTGCTGGGACGTTCCCGGCGAGCGCGACAAGGCTGAGCGCCTGATGCGCCGCATGCAGTTCCTCGACAAGCTCGCCCAAGAAGTGCGCCAACTGGAAGAGCGCCTCGACGATTAACCCGGTGTCGCCCGTGATGGCACCTAAGGTACTCAGATAAGCATGGCCCTACTGCAGATTGCCGAACCCGGTCAAACCCCTCAACCGCACCAGCGTCGCCTGGCGGTGGGCATTGACCTGGGTACCACCAACTCCATGGTCGCCGCATTGCGCAGCGGCCGCAGCGAGCCCCTGCCCGATGCGCAGGGTAACGTCATTCTGCCGTCCGCGGTACGCTACCTCGACGGGCGTATCGAGGTGGGGCAGGCCGCGCGTGAGGCCGCTTCCAGCGACCCGCTGAACACCGTGCTGTCGGTCAAGCGCCTGATGGGGCGCGGCGTTGCCGACGTCAAGCAGTTGGGCGAGCAACTGCCTTACCGCTTTGTTGGCGGTGAGTCGCACATGCCGTTCATCGATACCGTGCAGGGCCCGAAAAGCCCGGTGGAAGTGTCCGCCGACATCCTCAAGGTGCTGCGTGAGCGGGCCGAAGCGACCCTGGGTGGCGAGCTGGTAGGCGCGGTGATCACCGTGCCAGCCTATTTCGACGACGCTCAGCGCCAGGCGACCAAAGACGCTGCACGCCTGGCAGGCCTGAACGTGCTGCGCCTGCTCAATGAGCCGACCGCCGCTGCCGTTGCCTACGGCCTGGACCAGAACGCCGAAGGCGTGGTGGCCATCTATGATCTGGGCGGCGGTACCTTTGACATTTCCATCCTGCGCCTGACTGCCGGTGTGTTCGAAGTGCTGGCCACCGGCGGCGATACCGCCCTGGGCGGCGACGATTTCGACCATGCCATCGCCGGCTGGATCATCGAGCAGGCCGGTCTTTCCTCCGACCTGGACCCGGCCACCCAGCGCGCACTGCTGCAGACTGCCTGCGCTGCCAAAGAGGCCCTGACTGACGCCGACGTGGTCACTGTCAGCCATGGTGCCTGGCAAGGTGAGCTGAGCCGTGTTGCCTTCGACGCCATGATCGAGCCGATGATCGCCCGCAGCCTCAAGGCTTGCCGCCGCGCGGTGCGCGACAGCGGCGTTGAAATGGACGAAGTCAGCGCCGTGGTCATGGTCGGTGGCTCGACCCGCGTGCCGCGTGTGCGCGATGCGGTGGGTGCGCTGTTTGGCCGTACGCCGCTGACCTCGATCGACCCGGACCAGGTGGTGGCCATCGGCGCCGCGATTCAGGCCAATACCCTGGCCGGCAACCGCCGCGAAGGTGGCGAACTGCTGCTGCTCGATGTCATTCCGCTGTCGCTTGGCCTCGAAACCATGGGCGGGCTGATGGAGAAGGTGATCCCGCGCAACACCACCATTCCGGTGGCGCGTGCCCAGGAGTTCACTACTTACAAAGACGGCCAGACGGCCATGATGATCCACGTGCTGCAAGGCGAGCGTGAGCTGATCAGCGACTGCCGCTCGCTGGCGCGTTTCGAGCTGCGTGGCATTCCGGCCATGGTCGCCGGCTCGGCAAAAATCCGCGTCACCTTCCAGGTGGATGCCGACGGCCTGCTCAGCGTTGCCGCGCGCGAGCTGGGTTCGGGCGTGGAAGCCAGCATCCAGGTCAAGCCGTCCTACGGCCTGACCGACGGCGAAATCGCCCGCATGCTGAAGGACTCGTTCGAACACGCCGGCTCCGACAAGGATGCCCGCCAGTTGCGCGAGCACCAGGTGGACGCCGAGCGCCTGCTCGAAGCGGTACAGGGCGCCCTGGACGCCGATGGCGAACGCTTGCTCAGCAGTGACGAGCGCGACGCCATCGAATTCCAGATGCAAGAACTACGTGATTTGCTGGCGGGCACCGATGGCGCAGCCATCGAGCAACAGACCAAGCGTCTGTCGCAGGTGACCGACGCATTTGCCGCCCGTCGCCTTGATTCGACGGTCAAAGCCGCACTGGCCGGGCGCAACCTGAATGAGATCGAGGAGTAATCGATGCCGCTGGTAACCTTCCTGCCGCATGAGAAGTTCTGCCCTGAAGGCCTGACCGTGGATGTGCCAGCCGGGACCAACATCCTGGAGCTGGCCCACGACCATCACATCGAGATGGAAAGCGCCTGTGGCGGGGTAAAGGCTTGCACCACCTGCCACTGTATTGTTCGCAAAGGTTTCGATTCGCTCGAAGAAGCCGATGAGCTGGAAGAGGACATGCTGGACAAGGCCTGGGGCCTGGAGGCGCAGTCGCGCCTGGGTTGCCAGGTGGTGGTCGCCGACCAGGACCTGACCATCGAGATCCCCAAGTATTCGCTGAACCACGCTGCCGAAGCACCGCACTGAGGGCCTGTACATGAGTCTGAAATGGGTTGATGTACTTGAAATCGCCATCCAGCTTGCAGAAAGCAAGCCGGAAGTCGATCCTAAATATGTGAATTTCGTCGACCTGCACCGCTGGGTGCTGGCATTGCCAGAGTTCAGCGACGATCCGTCACGCGGCGGTGAGAAAGTGCTTGAGGCAATCCAGGCCGCCTGGATTGACGAAGCCGACTAAGCGTTGCGTGCAGGTTAGGCAATCCCCTCGAACCCGCGTATAATTCGCGGGTTTAATTTTTCGTAACACTCATATTCTGGAGTTTTCCATGGCTGTTCAACGTACTTTCTCGATCATCAAGCCTGACGCCGTTGCCAAAAACGTCATCGGCAAGATCACCACCCGTTTCGAAGAAGCCGGCCTGAAAATCGTTGCCTCGAAAATCAAGCAACTGTCCAAAGCCGAAGCCGAAGGCTTCTACGCTGAGCACAGCGAGCGCGGCTTCTTCGGTGACCTGGTTGCCTTCATGACTTCCGGTCCGGTAGTTGTTCAGGTCCTGGAAGGTGAAAACGCCATCGCCAAGAACCGTGAGCTGATGGGCGCTACCAACCCTAAAGAAGCTGCTCCTGGCACCATCCGCGCCGACTTCGCCGAGTCCATCGACGCCAACGCCGTTCACGGTTCGGACTCCGAAGCTGCTGCTGCTCGCGAAATCGCTTACTTCTTCGCTGCTACCGAGGTAACCACTCGCTAAGCGAAAGCTTACGGGTGAGGGTGAATCCATGACGACATCTACTGGCAAAATCAACCTGTTGGGCCTGACCCAGCCGGAAATGGAACAATTCTTCGACTCTATCGGGGAGAAGCGCTTCCGCGCCGGCCAGGTGATGAAATGGATTCACCATTTTGGCGTGTCCGATTTTGCGGCCATGACCAATGTTGGCAAGGCCTTGCGCGAGAAGCTCGAGGCCGTTGCCGAGATTCGCCCCCCGGAAGTGGTCAGTGAAGACATTTCCGCCGACGGCACCCGCAAGTGGGTGATCCGCGTTGCCTCCGGCAGCTGCGTCGAAACCGTCTACATTCCTACCGACGACCGCGGCACCCTGTGCGTATCGTCGCAAGCCGGCTGTGCCCTGGACTGCAGCTTCTGCTCCACCGGCAAGCAAGGCTTCAACAGCAACCTCACCGCCGCCGAAGTGATCGGCCAGGTGTGGCTTGCCAACAAATCCTTCGGGACCGTCCCTGCCAAAATCGACCGCGCCATTACCAACGTGGTGATGATGGGCATGGGCGAGCCTCTGCTGAACTTCGACAACGTCATCGCCGCCATGAAAATCATGATGGATGACCTGGGCTACGGCATTTCCAAGCGTCGCGTCACCTTGTCCACCTCGGGCGTGGTGCCAATGATCGACGAACTGGCCAAGCACATCGACGTGTCGCTGGCACTGTCGCTGCACGCCCCTAACGACGAACTGCGCAACAAGCTGGTGCCGATCAACAAGAAGTACCCGCTGAAAATGCTGCTGGAATCGTGCATGGGCTACATGGCCACCCTGGGCGGCAAGCGCGTGCTGACCATCGAGTACACCCTGCTCAAGGACGTCAACGACCAGCCAGAGCATGCCGCGCAAATGATCGAGCTGCTGCGCGACGTGCCGTGCAAGATCAACCTGATCCCGTTCAACCCGTTCCCGCATTCGGGCTATGAGCGGCCTAGCAACAATGCCATTCGTCGTTTCCAGGACCTGCTGCACCACGGTGGTTTCAACGTCACCACCCGTACTACCCGTGGCGACGACATCGACGCTGCCTGCGGTCAGTTGGTGGGGCAGGTCAACGACCGCACGCGCCGCAGTGAGCGCTATATTGCTGTGCGCCAACTGTCTGCGGATGTCGAGCTGCAAGACAGCGCCGCCAGCCACTGACCGGGACCTTGCCCATGAGCCTGCGCGCCGCGCTGTCGATCCTTGCGCTTTCGCTGCTGGCCGGCTGCGTGTCGGGCGGCGCGAGCGACCCGCTGGGCAGCCGCCAGGGCAGGGCCGAAGCGGGGCGTGCCTACGTGCAGCTTGGGCTGGGTTATTTGCAACAGGGTTTGACCGAACAGGCCAAGGCGCCACTGGGCAAGGCCCTGGCCCTGGACAGCAGCGATGCCGATGCGCACGCGGCCCTGGCGCTGGTGTTCCAGGCCGAAGGTGAGCCGGCACTGGCCGAAACACACTTTCGCAAGGCCCTGCAAAGCAGCGGCGGCAATACTCGAATTCGCAACAACTACGGCAGTTTCCTTTATGCTCAGGGGCGATTTGCCGAGGCCGAGCAGATGTTTCGCCTGGCCAGTGCCGATACCCTGTATCCTGAGCGCTCGCGCGTATACGAGAACCTTGGCCTGACTGCCTTGAGGCTCGAACGCCGCGACCAGGCACAGGCATATCTGGTGAAAGCATTGCAGCTCAACCAGCGGCAACCCAGGGCGTTGCTGGAAATGGCTGAGTTGTCCTACGAAAACAGGCATTATGTGCCGGCCCGGGACTACTACGATCGTTTCAGCGAGCTGAGCGCGCACGATGCCCGTAGCCTGCTGCTGGGCAGCCGCCTTGCCAGGGTGTTCGACGAGCAGGGCGCACTGGCCGAAACGGGCCAGCAATTACAACGACTTTATCCCGGTACGCCGGAATATCAGCAATACCTGTCGGAGCAACGATGAACGCCGCGCATCCCGAAGTAGCAGTAGCGCCTGGCCAGAACCCCGGTGAGCTTTTGCGCCTGGCCCGTGAGAAACGGGACTGGTCGCAAGCCGAGGTGGCCCGCAAGCTAAACCTCACTGTCAGTTCGCTGAACCACGTGGAAACCGGTGCCTTCGACAAGCTGCCCGGGCATACGTTTGCCCGTGGCTACATACGTGCCTACGCCAAGCTGCTGGACCTGGACCAGGCTGCGCTGGTCGATGCCTTCGACCGCTACACCGGTACCCATGCCAAGGGCAGCGACGTGCATTCGCTGGGCCGCATCGAAGAGCCGACGCGCCTGTCGCACAACATCCTGCGCGGCGTCAGCCTGCTGTTGCTGCTCGCCGTGGTCGGTGGCGGTTTCGTCTGGTGGCAGGACCAGGGCAGCCTGCGCGGCAAGGACCTGGCCAAGATGGCCCTGGAGCATGTCGAAGTCGAAAGCGCCGACGGCACCACCCAGATCCACCCGCTCGATGAGCCTGAAGACCAGGCCGTTACCGCCGGCCAGCAGGCTGAGACCGCACCGCTGCCGTTGGCGCAAGGCACGGGCGAACAACCCGCTGCAGCTGGCGAGCAGCCGGCGGCCGGTACAGCCACAGAGCCAGCCGCTGGGGCGGCAACTGCCCAGCAGGCGCCCGTGCAGGCAGCCGCCAGCACCCCGGCGGCCACAGCGGCGCCTGTAGCTCCCGTTACGGCCGCGCCGGCCGCAGCCAGTGAGCCTGCGCCAGTGCCGGCCGGTAGCGGCAAGGTCGCCATTCAGTTCACCGCCGATTGCTGGACCCAGGTTTCCGACGGCAACGGCAAGGTGCTGTTCAGCGCCATCAAGCGCAAAGGGGACAACCTCGAACTGACCGGCAAGCCGCCGTTCGCGGTACGCCTGGGCTTCGCCCGGGGCGCCCAGGTCAGCTACAACGGCCAGGCCGTCGATGTTGCCCCGTTCACCAGTGGCGAGACTGCTCGCCTGAAGTTGGGACAGTAAGTCATGCACGGCGAATCTCCGATCAAACGTCGCGAATCCCGCAAAATCTGGGTCGGCAATGTGCCGGTGGGTGGTGATGCCCCCATCGCGGTGCAGAGCATGACCAACACCGACACCAACGATGTGGCCGCCACCGTGGCGCAAATCCAGCGCCTGGTCGATGCCGGCGTGGACATCGTGCGGGTATCGGTGCCAGACATGGACGCTGCCGAAGCCTTCGGCAAGATCAAGCAACAGGTGAGCGTGCCGCTGGTAGCCGATATCCACTTCGACTACAAGATCGCCCTGCGGGTTGCCGAGCTGGGCGTCGATTGCCTGCGTATCAACCCAGGCAACATCGGCCGCGAAGACCGTGTGCGCGCAGTGGTGGACGCCGCCCGCGACCGCGGCATCCCGATCCGCATCGGTGTCAACGCCGGTTCGGTGGAAAAAGACCTGCAGAAGAAGTACGGCGAGCCTACCCCGGCCGCGCTGGTCGAGTCGGCCCTGCGCCATGTCGAGCACCTCGACCGCCTGGACTTCCAGGACTTCAAGGTCAGCGTCAAGGCCTCCGACGTGTTCATGGCCGTGGAGGCCTACCGCCTGTTGGCCAGGCAGATCGTGCAGCCGCTGCACCTGGGCATCACCGAAGCCGGTGGCCTGCGTTCAGGCACGGTGAAATCCGCCGTCGGCCTCGGTATGCTGCTGGCCGAAGGCATTGGCGATACCATTCGCATCTCGCTGGCCGCCGACCCGGTCGAAGAAGTGAAGGTCGGCTACGACATCCTCAAGTCGCTGCACCTGCGCTCGCGCGGCATCAACTTCATCGCCTGCCCGAGCTGCTCGCGGCAGAACTTCGATGTGGTCAAGACCATGAACGAGCTGGAAGGGCGCCTGGAAGACCTGCTGGTACCGCTGGACGTGGCAGTGATCGGTTGCGTGGTCAACGGCCCGGGTGAAGCCAAGGAAGCCCATGTCGGCCTGACTGGCGGCACGCCGAACCTGATCTACATCGACGGCAAGCCGGCGCAGAAACTCACCAACGACAACCTGGTCGATGAGCTGGAAAAACTCATCCGCCAGAAAGCGGCCGAAAAGGCCGAAGCCGACGCGGCGCTGATCGTCCGTGGCTGACACACAGAATTCGTAAGGACTTTTCGTGAGCAAATCGCTGCAAGCCATCCGTGGCATGAACGACATCCTGCCAGAACAGTCGCCGCTGTGGCGCTACTTCGAAGGCACTGTCGCCGGCCTGCTGGACACCTACGGGTACAGCCAGATCCGCACGCCGATCGTCGAGTTCACTGAGCTGTTCAAGCGCTCGATCGGCGAAGTGACCGATATCGTCGAAAAAGAGATGTACACCTTCGAGGACCGCAACGGCGACTCGCTGACCTTGCGCCCTGAAGGCACCGCCGCCTGCGTGCGTGCCGTGCTCGAGCACGGCATCACCGGTAACGGCCAGGTGCAGAAACTGTGGTACATCGGCCAGATGTTCCGCCACGAACGCCCGCAGAAGGGCCGTTACCGCCAGTTCCACCAGATTGGCGTGGAAGTGTTCAACCTCGACGGCCCGGACATCGACGCCGAGCTGATCATGCTGACCTGGCGCCTGTGGGGCCTGCTGGGCATTCAGGACGCGGTCAAGCTCGAACTCAACAGCCTCGGCACCAGCGAGGCCCGCGCCCGCTACCGTGATGCGCTGGTCGAGTTCCTGTCCGCACGCCTGGAGCAACTGGATGAAGACAGCCAGCGCCGCCTGAAAAGCAACCCGCTGCGCATCCTCGACAGCAAGGACCAGAACACCCAGGCGGTGCTGGTTGGGGCGCCAAAGCTGGAAGACTATCTGGACGAACCGTCGCGCGTGCACTTCGAGGGCCTCAAGGCTCGCCTGGAGGCCACCGGCATTCCGTTCGTGATCAACACCAAGCTGGTGCGTGGCCTGGACTACTACAGCAAGACCGTGTTCGAGTGGGTGACCGACAAGCTTGGCGCCCAGGGCACCGTGTGTGCCGGTGGCCGCTACGACGGCCTGGTCGAGCAGATGGGCGGCAAACCGACCACCGGCGTTGGTTTCGCCATGGGTATCGAGCGTCTGATCCTGCTGCTGGAAACCCTGGGCAAGGTGCCGGAGTCCATCAGCCGTACTGTCGACGTCTACCTGTGTGCCTTTGGCGAGCAGGCCGAGCTGGCCGGGCTGCGCCTTTCCGAAGGTTTGCGCGACCGTTTGCCGGGCTTGCGCCTGGCCGTCAACGCCGGCGGCGGCAGTTTCAAGAGCCAGTTCAAGAAAGCCGATAAAAGCGGTGCGCTGTTCGCCCTGATCCTCGGTGAGGACGAACTGGCCAAGCAAGTCATCGGCTTGAAGCCACTGCGTGGCCAGGGCGAGCAAAAGAACATTGCCTGGGATGCTCTTGCCGAGCACCTGGAAACCGCGATCGCGCAGGCGTAACGCGGTTCAACAACGAATAGGCGAAAAGGAGTATTGGGGTGTCGAGTACTGATGATGATGACCTGGCAGGGGTCAAGGACTGGTGGAACCGCAATGGCAAGCCGCTGCTGACCGGCGCATTGCTGGCAGGTGTGGTGGTGCTGGGCTGGAATACCTGGCACAAGTACCAGAACAACCAGTCGCAAGGGGCCTCGCAGTTGTACCAGGCCCTGCTCGAAACCAGCCTGACGCCAAGCGGTCAGCCCGACGCCACCAAGGTCGCGGAACTGGCCGGCAAGCTCAAGAGCGAGTTTGGCGGCACGGCCTATGCCCAGTACGGTAGCCTGTTCGTGGCCAAGGTCGCGGTCGAGAGCGGCAAGCTCGACGACGCCGCCGCCGAGCTCAAAGGTGTGCTGGACAAGCCTGCCGATGCCACCCTGGGCGAAATCTCGCGCCAGCGCCTGGCTCGCGTGCTGGCTGCCCAGAACAAGGCCGAAGATGCCCTGAAGCTGCTTGATGGTGATGCCGACAAGGCGTTCCTGGCCAGCCGTGAAGAGTTGAAGGGTGACCTGCTGGTGCAACTGGGTCGCGCCAGCGACGCGCACAGCGCTTACGAGAAAGCCAAGGCTGCGTTGTCCGATGACGCCGCAGTCGGTGGCCTGCAATTGAAGCTGGATGACCTGGCTAAAGGGGACGCGTAAGTGATCGGTTGGAAACATGCAGCAGTGCTGACCCTGGCCGTACTGGCCGCAGGTTGCAGCAGCAACAGCAAGAAGGAACTGCCCCCGGCCGAGCTGACCAAGTTCACCGAGGAAGTGGTGCTGAAGAAGCAGTGGAGCCGTTCGATCGGTGACGGCCAGGGTGAAACCTACAACACCCTGGTACCGGCCATCGAGAACGACCGCATCTACGCCTCCGACGTTCACGGTGACGTCTATGCCCTCGATCGCATCACCGGCGACGTGGTCTGGAACAAGGACCTGGAGCTGCCGGTTTCCGGCGCAGTGGGCGTGGGTTACGGCCTGGTCATGCTCGGCACCCTCAAGGGTGAAGTCATTGCCCTGGATTCCAGCACCGGTGAAGAACGCTGGCGCTCCCGCGTGACCAGCGAAGTGCTGGCCCCGCCTGCCAACAACGGTGACGTGGTCGTGGTGCAGACCCAGGACGACCGCCTGATCGGCCTGGACGCCGCTACCGGCGACCGCCGCTGGATCTACGAAAACACCCCGGCAGTACTGACCCTGCGTGGCACCGGTGCGCCGATCGTCACCAACCGCCTGGCCATTGCCGGCCTGTCGACCGGCAAGGTCGTGGCGGTGGACATCAACAACGGCGTGCCGGTGTGGGAAAGCCGCGTGGCGATTCCCCAGGGCCGTTCCGAGCTGGAGCGCGTGGTCGACATCGATGGCGGCCTGCTGCTGTCTGGTCAAACCCTGTATGTCAGCACTTACCAGGGCCGCGTAGCGGGCCTGGACCTGGAAAGCGGCCGTGTGCTGTGGCAGCGTGATGCCTCCAGCTACGTGGGTGTCGCCCAGGGCTTCGGTAACGTTTACGTCAGCGAAGCTTCAGGCACTGTCGAAAGTGTCGACGAGCGCACTTCCAGCGCCCTGTGGTCCAACGACAGCATGGCCCGTCGCCAGCTCTCTGCGCCGGAAGTGTATTCCAGCTACGTGGCCGTGGGCGACTTCGAAGGTTACCTGCACCTGCTGAGCCAGGTCGATGGTCGCTTCGTGGGCCGTGAGCGTATCGACAGCGATGGCCTGCGCGCCCGCCCACTTGTGGTCGGTGACACCATCTATGTCTTCGGCAACAGCGGCAAGCTCGAGGCACTGACCATCCGCTGAAGCTATGCTTGAAGCCTTGGCGGGCTTCAAGCCGCGGCGCAGGAAGCGCCGCCCGTACTCCGGCCGCTGCCTTGCAGCGGCCTTTGCATTTTCAAGAATTCGAGAGTGGAGAGCCGATGGTTCCCGTAATTGCCCTGGTGGGCCGCCCGAACGTCGGCAAATCCACCATGTTCAACCGCCTGACCAAGACCCGCGATGCCATCGTCGGCGACCTGTCGGGCCTGACCCGTGACCGCCAGTATGGTGATGCCAGCTGGCAGGGTCGTTCCTTCATCCTGATCGACACCGGCGGTATCACCGGTGACGAAGTGGGCATGGACGAGAAAATGGCCGAGCAGTCGCTCATGGCCATTGAGGAGGCCGACTACGTCCTGTTCCTGGTCGATGCGCGCGCCGGCATGACCGCCGCCGACCAGATGATTGCCGAGCACCTGCGCAAGCGCAACAAAGAGGCGATTCTGGTCGCCAACAAAATCGACAACATCGACGCCGACGTGGCCCGCGCCGAGTTCTCGCCGCTGGGCATGGGCAACGCCATTCCGGTAGCCGGTTCCCAGGGCCGCGGTATCAACGCGCTGATGGAAGCCGTGCTCGGCCACCTGCCGCGCGACCAGGTCGAGGAAGCCCTGGACGCCGACGTCGCCGAAGGCGAAGAGGCGGTGCGCATTCCCGGCCCGAGCGAAAAGGATGGCATCAAGATCGCCATCATCGGCCGCCCGAACGTCGGCAAGTCGACCCTGGTCAACCGCATGCTCGGTGAAGAGCGTGTGGTGGTGTACGACCAGCCGGGCACCACCCGCGACAGTATCTATATTCCGTTCGAGCGCGATGGCGAGAAGTACACGTTCATCGACACTGCTGGCGTGCGCAAGCGTGGCAAGATCCACGAGGAAGTCGAAAAGTTCTCGGTGGTGAAGACGCTGCAGGCGATCAAGGACGCCAACGTGGTGATCTTCGTCATGGACGCCCGCGAAGGTGTGGTCGACCACGACTTGAACCTGCTGGGCTTTGCCCTGGACGCCGGGCGCGCGATCGTCATTGCCCTGAACAAGTGGGACGGCATGCAGCCGGGCGAGCGTGACTACGTCAAGACCGAGCTGGAGCGCCGGCTGTTCTTCGTCGACTTCGCCGACATCCACTTCATTTCCGCCTTGCATGGCACGGGCGTGGGCAACCTGTACAAGTCGGTGCAGGCTGCCTTCAAGTCGGCGGTCACCCGCTGGCCGACCAGCCGCCTGACGCAAATCCTCGAAGATGCGGTGAGCGAGCACCAGCCGCCGCTGGTCAACGGTCGTCGCATCAAGCTGCGCTATGCCCACCTCGGCGGGGCCAACCCGCCGCTGATCGTGATCCACGGCAACCAGACCGAGAAGATTCCCAAGTCGTACTCGCGCTACCTGGAAAACACCTACCGCCGTGTGCTGAAGCTGGTCGGCACGCCGATCCGCATCGAATACAAGGGCGGTGAGAACCCGTACGAGGGCAAGAAGAACACCCTCACAGACCGCCAGGTCAACAAGAAGCGCCGGCTGATGTCGCACCACAAGAAGGCCGAGAAGAAGCGCCGCGACAAGCGCTGAATGCGCGTCGACTGCTTCGCGGGCTCGCCCGCTCCCATAGGTACAGCGCTGGCTTCAAGGAGTGCTATCTGTGTGGAGCAGGTTGACCCGCGAAGACGCATTTTGGTCCAGCGCAATACCTTTACCGTTTCAAACTTCCCCTCCCCAAAAAATCCGCTACGCACATCCGTTGTCTGTGCTGCATGTGTATGAGCGTGTGCGTCATCCCTCTTTGCAGTATGAAAGACCTGTCATTTCTACCAGTTTCCCTTTACGGTTTGGCGTGGGATCTTAGCTCGCAAACCATCCCGTTAATGCTGGAGATCGTCAAGATGGCAGCGAAATTCTTCTATCAAGATAATACGCTAGTCAATGTTATAGCGAGTGAGCGTGCCTCGCGCTATGTACGCACTAAAGAAGTGATCTTGTCCGATCGGTCTGGTGACGTTTTTCCAGCATCATTGCTCGCTTGCGAACTCGGCGGCACGGTGGGCGGGGCTGTGAGTCAACATAGGTTATCGGAGTTCCGGTACGCACCTTACGGTCTGAGGTCTGAAACCTTGTCTGAGGTGACTCAGTTGGGTTTCAATGGAGAGTATTGCCTTCCGGGGGTAGCGCTATACTTATTAGGTAATGGTTATCGTGCCTATAATCCTGGCACGATGCGGTTCGTTTCACCAGATAGTATTTCACCCTTTCACGTTCTCAATGCTTATAGCTACTGCAGGAATGACCCGATCAATAATGCAGATCCTAGCGGGCATCGTCCTGAGACGCGTGCGGCCAGGTTGAGAGCGGCAAGTCAGTTCCTCGACGGAAAGTCTGGAATAATAGCGTCGTGGGCTGCTACCGTGAGAATGCTTGGCAAGCAGACGTTACTGGAGGATGCACGGGATACTAAGAGGCGTGCCCTAGAAGGGATGCAGCTTGCTTATGCAGAATCGGGCGATAAAATAAAATGGTTGTCGAAAAAGCTGAGAAAACGGGATTACAATGATAGCGTTGATATGGTTAGGGAGATGCTGGATAAATTCGTAGATGGTTATGAGTGGCACTTGAAGGCAGTTAATCGAGAGTTCAATTCTAAGGTCAAGTTGTGGGCAGAAAATGAGGCGAATATCAATGATATTGTCCAACAAGCTAGATTGACGCGTAGTAACCTTAACCTTGATCAGGAGGCTAATGGGAGTAATGGGAGTAATGGGAGTAATGGGAGTAATAAGAAGACGAACTGGCTTCGGCGCCTCACTAACCGTATTCGAAGGTGAAATCGGCGAATAGGCCTGCTCTACACAGCTCGCCTTTTGATCCAGCGCATCCCCTCATGGTTTCAACCTTTTTCCTGACCGCTCGATCCGCTATGCTCGGATTCCACCCCGTGCCGGATACACCCCAGGAAAGAGGGCTTCATGATCCGCAGCAAACTGCCGAATGTCGGCACGACCATCTTCACCACCATGTCCCAGCTCGCCGTGCAAACTGGCGCGTTGAACCTGTCGCAGGGGTTTCCCGATTTCAATGGCCCACAGGCACTGCTCGATGCAGTAGGCCGGCATGTGGCCGCCGGGCATAACCAGTACTTGCCGATGACCGGCCTGCCGGCGCTGCGCCAGCAAGTGGCGGCCAAGGTGGAGCGCTTGTACGGGGCGAAGGTGGATGCCGACCAGGAAGTGACCATCACCCCGGGCGCCACCGAGGCCATCTTCTGCGCCATCCAGGCGGTGGTGCATGCCGGTGACGAGGTGATCGTCTTCGATCCGTGCTACGACAGCTACGAGCCTTCGGTGGAACTGGCCGGTGGCCGTTGCGTGCATGTGCAATTGAGCGATGGCGACTTCCGTATCGACTGGCAGAAGTTCAGCGATGCCCTGAGCCCGCGCACGCGCATGGTCATCCTCAATTCACCCCACAACCCCAGCGGCGCCCTGATCACCCGCGAAGACCTCGACCAGCTGGCGCAGCTGATCGCCGACCGGGATATCTACCTGGTCAGCGACGAGGTCTACGAGCACCTGGTCTACGATGGGGTACGCCACGCCAGCGTGCTGGCCCATGCGCAGCTGTACCCGCGCGCCTTCGTGGTCAGTTCGTTCGGCAAGACCTACCACGTCACCGGCTGGAAGACCGGTTACATGATCGCCCCGCCGGCGCTGAGCGCCGAACTGCGAAAGGTGCACCAGTACGTCAACTTTTGCGGCGTCACCCCGCTGCAGTGCGCGTTGGCCGACTTCATGGCCGAGCACCCGGAGCACATCGATGAGTTACCGGCCTTTTACCAGGCCAAGCGCGACCTGTTCTGTGGCTTGCTGGAGGGTTCGCGATTGCGCTTTACCCGCACGGCGGGCACTTATTTCCAGCTGGTTGATTATTCGCAGATACGCCCGGACCTGAATGATGTCGACATGGCGCTGTGGCTGACCCGTGAGCACGGCGTGGCGACCATTCCGGTGTCGGTGTTCTACCAGCAACCCATCCCCGAGCAACGCCTGGTGCGCCTGTGCTTTGCCAAACGAGAGGAGACGCTGCGCCAGGCAGCGGAGAAACTATGCGCGATCTGAGCACATTGCCGAACCTGAAAATCGCCCTGGTGCAGACTACCCTTGCCTGGCATGACCGCGAGGCCAATTACGCGCACTTCGAGGTACTGCTTGAGCAGGCCGGTGAAGTGGACCTGGTGATCCTGCCAGAGATGTTTACCACGGGGTTTTCCATGCAATCGGAAAGCCTGTGCGAGCCTGAGAATGGCCCCACCTACAAATGGCTCAAGGCGCAGGCGAAAAAGTACAACGCGGTGATTACCGGAAGCGTGATCGTGCAGGCGGCCGATGGCAGCCACCGCAACCGGCTGCTGTGGGCGCGCCCGGATGGCGAGATTCTGCACTACGACAAGCGCCATCTGTTCCGCATGGCGGGCGAGCACAAGCATTACACCCCGGGCGAGCGCCAGGTGCAGTTCGAGCTCAAGGGCTGGCGGATTCGCCCGCTGATCTGCTACGACCTGCGCTTCCCGGTATGGAGCCGCGACGCCCAGGACACCGACCTGCTGCTGTACACCGCCAACTGGCCGGCCGCTCGCCGCCAGCACTGGAACCGCCTGTTGCCGGCGCGGGGCATCGAGAACCTGTGCTATGTGGCCGCGGTGAACCGGGTGGGTACGGACGGCAAGGGCTTTGCCTATTCAGGTGACAGCCAGGTGCTGGACTTCCAGGGTGAGAGCCTGCTGAGTGCCGGCGAGGCGGACGGGGTGTTTACCGTGGTGCTGAGTGCGGCGGAACTGGCGGCGTACCGCACCAAGTTCCCAGCCAACCTGGATGCCGATACCTTCGAGCTGCATTGATTGCAAGACCGGCCCTATCGCCGGCGAGCCAGCTCCCACCTGTGGGAGATTCTATGGTTCCTGGCAAGGGTAGCCGGAGCATCTTCAGCGCCTGTGAGATCGAGCGCCGCCCGCGCGGCGCAATCGCGAGCTGCGCTCGCTCCTACGTTTGTTTCGGGCCAGTAACGCCTGTGACAGGCGCGCGCGGCCGCCTTGTTTGT
>NZ_DKJF01000010.1:0-103227 GCF_002454615.1 Pseudomonas sp. UBA6699 | reverse complement strand
CTCTTGGCGCATGCCTCAAAGTCGCGTCGTACGAACAAGGCGGCCGCGCGCATCTGGCACAGGGGTTACTGGCCCGAAACAGACGTAGGAGCGAGCGCAGCTCGCGATTGCGCCGCGCGGGCGGCGCTCGGCGCGTCAGGCCGCGACCTCACTGTGCGGCTCGAAGCTGTCGGCCCTGGCCAGCTGCCACATGCGCGAGTAGAACTGGCCATCCACCTCGCCGGTGAGCAGCTCGCCCGGCTTGAGGAACACATGCATCTGCGAGAACAGCTTGATCTCGGTGGCCGAGATGCGGCGCACCAAGTGCTTGGCCTCCAGCTGTGCAGGGTGTTCCAGGCCAGCCGCCGCCAGCATTTCTGCCAGCGCGCGCAGGGTGTTGTGGTGGAAGTTCAACACCCGCTGGGCCTTGTCCGGCACTACCAGTGCGCGTTGGCGCAGCGGGTCTTGCGTGGCCACGCCAGTGGGGCATTTGTTGGTGTGGCAGCTTTGCGACTGGATGCAGCCAATGGCGAACATGAAGCCGCGCGCCGAATTGGCCCAGTCGGCGCCAATGGCCAGTACACTGGCGATGTCGAAGGCGCTGACGATCTTGCCGCTGGCGCCCAGCTTGATCTTGTCGCGCAGGTTCAGCCCGACCAAGGTGTTGTGCACGAACAGCAACCCCTCACGCAGGGGCACGCCAATGTGATCGGTGAATTCCACCGGCGCCGCGCCGGTGCCGCCTTCCTTGCCATCGACGACGATGAAATCCGGCAGGATACCGGTCTCCAGCATGGCCTTGGCGATGCCCATGAACTCCCACGGGTGGCCCAGGCAAAACTTGAAACCCACCGGCTTGCCGCCGGACAGTTCGCGTAGCTGGGCGATGAACTGCATCATCTCGATGGGGGTGGAAAAGGCGCTGTGCCGTGACGGCGAAATGCAGTCTTCGCCCATCAGCACGCCACGGGTCTCGGCAATTTCCTGGGTGACCTTGTGCTTGGGCAGGATGCCGCCATGGCCAGGCTTGGCGCCCTGGCTCATCTTCACTTCGATCATGCGCACCTGCGGGCTACGGGCTTGTGCGGCGAAGCGCTCAGGGTCGAAACGCCCGTCCGCGGTGCGGCAGCCAAAGTAGCCGCTGCCCAGTTCCCATACCAGGTCACCACCGTGTTCACGGTGGTACGGGCTGATGCTGCCTTCGCCAGTGTCATGGTGGAAGTTGCCCAGTTTGGCGCCCTGGTTGAGCGCGCGGATAGCGTTGGCGCTGAGCGAGCCGAAGCTCATGGCCGAGATGTTGAAAATCGAGGCCGAATACGGCTGGCTGCACTGCGGCCCACCAATGATGATGCGGAAGCTGGCCGGGTCGGCCAACGGCGCCGGGCGCATGGAGTGGCCAATGAACTCGAAGCCGGACTGGTACACATCGATCAAGGTGCCGAACGGTTTGTCGGAAGCTTCGTTCTTGGCCCGGGCATACACCAGCGAGCGCTGCGCACGGGAGAACGGCAGTGCGTCGCTGTCGGACTCCAGCAGGTACTGGCGGATCTCCGGGCGGATGGCCTCTACCAGGTAGCGGATGTTGCCCAGGATGGGGTAGTTGCGGCGCACGGCGTGGCGCTGCTGCAGCAGGTCGAACAGCCCGATCAGGCTGAGAACGCCGGCGGTCAGGGTGAAGGGCCACAGCCATTCATGCTGACTGAAGGGCAGGCTCGCCAAGGTGAACAGGACACAGGCGGCGAAGAAGGCATAGCGGCTGAGAAGTGACAGGCTCATACGGGGTCCTTGCGATGGCGCGGTCAGGCTCAGGGCCTGGGGGCAAACCCCGACCATAGCCAAGTTGCCGGGCGCTGCAAATTAAAATCGGGGTAGCGAAAATCATTCTCGCCACGCCAAGCCTCAGCAGCCCTGGCCCATGCTCGGCAAGGCAGGCTGTTTACGGTGCCCCGCGCAGCAGCTTCTGTCGCCAGCTTTCCTGCTCGTGCGCGGGCGCCTCGCTCAGGTACACAGGGCGCCCGGCCACGCGCTTGGCCACTGGCACGCCGTCGCGGTACAGCAGGCGGTTGCCGCTCACCGCCGGCACCTTCACCCCCGGCAGCAACGAGCCGATCAGGTTCAGCGGGTCACTGGCACTGACCACCTGCAGTGCGCCGTCCGCCTCGCGCCGGCGTACCTGGCGCAGTAACCCGACCGCCTCCGGCAAGGCAAATTGTTCACCGGCCAACCCGGCAATGAAGCGCCCCCCGCGGATCTCGCCGCGTGCCTCCAGCCTGTGGTAGCAGCGCAGCAGTTCCCGCCACGGTGGCAGTACATCGCTCTCGCGCTCCAGCAGCCGCCAGCACACCACGCCATAGCGCCTTAGCAGGGCGTGGGCGATGTGCTCCAGGCGCTGGCTGTCATCCGCCGTGCCTTGGCGCAGCAATGCCCAGCGCCCGGCATGGGACATGCTGCTGGACAACGGTGCATGGCCGCGCCGGCGGGTGCGTGAAGCGCGTTTCGCCGCCGGGGCGATCAGGCTGCGCAGGCCAGTGAAGCTGTCGGCACCTACCAGGCCGGCACCCACCAGTTCCTGCAACGCTGTTTCCAGTTCGCTGGGCAGCAGGCGGGCATCGTGGGTCAGTTCGTCGAAGAACAACGCCCCCTGAGCCTGCAGCACCTCATGTACCCGCTGCGCCCGTGCGCCAAGGCTCTGTACGGCAGGCGCGGGCGCCAGGCTGCGCCACAGCCCTAGGTGCTCCCGAGGCAGCAACACCAGCGGGGTGCTCGACAAGGTGCTGCCTGAGCGGCTCGCGGCCAGCCGGCTCCAGGCGAATTGCCCGCTGCGGCACGCATCATCGAGCCAGTGGGGGCTGTAGTCGTGGATGCGTGCGGGCAGCAGTTCGGCCTCCCAGGCTGCGGCTGCACTGGGGAAGCCCTGCAACTGCCCAAGCACTTCGGCTACAGCCTGCGGGCCACGCAGCCGCGTGTCAGGTGCCAGGTGCTGCCAGTCGAACAGAAAACGCATGAAGTCCTGCAGGCTGACCGGCTCGATTTCGCGACGCAAGCGCTTGACCGTGTAGCGGTGGATGCGCGCCAGCAAATGGCGTTCGCACCATTGCAGCTCGTTGGCGGCCGGGCTGAAGTAGCCGCGCAGCACATAACCTTCGGCTTCCAGGCGGGCCAGGGCCTGCTCGACTGCCTGCGGCGGCATGCCCAACGGCGCGGCGATCTGTACCAGCGTCTGCGGGCCATGGGCGCTCAGGCGGCCACGCAGCAGTTCGCCCAGGGCATTGTCGGGCTCGATGGGCTGGTCGAAGCCAGGCAACTGTTCCAGCGCCGGTTCGAGGGGCGTCGCCGGGTAGATCGCCTGCAGCAGGTTCAGGCGCTCGCGGGCCAGCCACAACTGCTCACGGGGCAGGCGCAAGGCGCGGCCGGCCTTGGCCAGTTGCCTGAGGAACAGGTTCCAACCAGGGTTGGCGCTGACCTGCGCCTGGCTGATGGCGCCCAGGCTCATCAAGGTTTCGTGCATTTCGTCGCTATTGCGCGGCTGCGGCCAGGCCTCGGCGGCCACGGCAGCGATGGCGTCGGCGTCCAGTGCGCCCAGGTCGTCACTGCTGTGCACCTCGTTCCAGCGCCGGTTGAGCACCGCCTGGGTGCGCCGCTCTTCCAGCGGTGCGTCGTCGAGGAATGTATAAGGGCGGGCATTGAGAATGGCCGACGCCAGCGGCGATGGCGCAGGCAGATCGCGGCACAGCAGGCGTACTGCCCCGCTTTCCATGCGCCTCAACAGGGCCAGCCAGCCCGTGCAATCCAGGGCCTCGTGCAGGCAGTCGTCGAGGGTCTGCTCGACCAGCGGGTGCTCGGGTATCTGCCGCTCGCCGGCGATATTTTCCAGGCAGGCGATCTGGTCGGGAAATACCGCGGCAACCAGGTCTTCGCTTTTCATGCGCTGGATTTGCGGCGCTACTTTGCGCCCGCCCACGAAGCGCGGCAGGGCCATGGCGACACTGGCGTTCCAGCGCCAGCGCACACCGAACAGTGGCGCTTCGAGCACGGCCTGTATGAGGAGGGCTTCTGCGGTGCCGCTTTTCAGGTAACGCCAGACCTCGTCGAGGTCGAAACTGTGGCTGGTGGACAGCGACAGCACGATGGCGTCCTCGCTGGCGGCCGCCTGCAGTTCGAAATTGAAGGTGCGACAGAAGCGTTTGCGCAAGGCCAGGCCCCAGGCTCGATTGATGCGGCTGCCGTAGGGCGAATGGATGATCAGCTGGGTGCCGCCGGAGGCATCGAAGAAGCGCTCCATCACCAACGTTTCCTGCGAGGGCAGGGCACCGAGCACATCGCGGGTACGGGCCAGGTAGTCGAGCAACTGCTCGGCGCAGTCTTCGCCCAGCTCGAACGTACCCTGCAACCATGCCGACACCGCGCGGGTATCGCCGTCGGCCAGCGTCAGCTGCTGGTCAAGCTGTGCCTGCAGCCTGGCCACGGCCGCGGACAGTTCGTCGCTGCGGCCAGGCGCCTCGCCGAGCCAGAACGGAATGGTGGGCGGCAGCCCTTGGGCATCCTCCACCCGAACCCGGCCCGACTCGACGCGCAGGATGCGGTACGAGACATTGCCCAGCTGGAAGATGTCGCCTGCGATGCTCTCCACCGCGAAGTCTTCATTGACGCTGCCAATGTTCAGCGCCTGCGGCTCCAGCAATACGCTGTAGTCGGCGTTGTCCGGAAGGGTGCCACCGCTGGTCAGCGCGGTCAGCTGGCTGCCGCGGCGGCCCCGCAATGTGCCGCTTACCGCATCGCGGTGCAGGTAGGCACTGCGTACGCCCTGGCGGCCGTTGTAGCCCTCGGCAAGCATGCGCAGCAGGGCCTGGTAGTGCTGCTGGTCGAGGTGGGCATAAGGTGTGGCCTGGCGCAGGCAGTCGAACAACGCCTGTTCGTGCCACGGCTGGTTGCAGGCTTCGGCGACGATCTGCTGGGCCAGCACGTCCAGGGGCGCCCGGGGTATGTGCAGCGCCTCAAGTTCCCCCCGGCGTACGCAGTCGAGCAGGGCCACGCACTCGATCAGGTCGTCACGCGATGTCGGGAACAAGCGCCCTTTCGGCACGCCATCGACCTGGTGGCTGGCGCGGCCAACCCGTTGCAGGAAGGCGGCAATCGAACCCGGCGAGGCCACCTGGCAGACCAGGTCGATGTCGCCAATGTCGATGCCCAGCTCCAGTGAAGCGGTGGCCACCAGTACCTGCAACTGGCCGTGCTTGAGCCGTTGCTCGGCGCTCAGGCGCAGCTCCTTGGCCAGGCTGCCATGGTGCGCGGCCACGGCATCCTTGCCCAGGCGGTCGCTGAGGTGGCGGGTGATGCGCTCAGCCAGGCGCCGGGTGTTGACGAATACCAGGGTGGTGCGATGCTCGCGGGCCAGGGCTGCCAGGCGGTCGTAGACCAAGCCCCAGACATCGGTGGCCATGACCGCCGCCAACGGTACCGGCGGCAGCTCGATGGCCAAGTCGCGTGGCCGGGCATGGCCAACATCGACAACCGCGCAGGGCCGGCCGCTCCCGACCAGAAACTGCGCCACCCGCGCCACCGGGCGCTGTGTGGCAGACAGGCCAATACGGCGCAAGGGCCGGCCTGCCAAGGCCTGCAGACGTTCCAGGGTCAGTGCCAGATGCGCCCCGCGCTTGTTGCCGGCCAAGGCGTGGATCTCGTCGACGATTACCGTATGCACGTTGCGCAGGCCTTCACGACCAGACGCCGAACCCATCAGTACATACAGGGATTCAGGGGTCGTGACCAGAATGTGCGGTGCCAGCTTGCGCATGGCGGCGCGTTCTTTTTGCGGGGTATCGCCGGTGCGCACGGCGGTAGTGATGCGGGGTGCAGCCAGGCCCTGTTCTGCCAGGGCCTGGCTGATACCCTCAAGCGGGGCTTGCAGGTTGACGCGGATGTCATTGGACAGCGCCTTGAGCGGCGAAACATAGACCACCTGGGTCTGCGCCGGCAGCTGACCCTGCTGCGCCAGGCCCTGGCAGAACAGTTCATCGAGCACGGCCAGGAACGCGCTCAGGGTCTTGCCCGAGCCGGTGGGGGCGGCCAACAGCATCGACTGGCCGCCATGGACCAAGGGCCAGGCCTGGGCCTGGGCATCGGTAACGGTTGCGAAGTGGCGGCCGAACCAGGTGCGTACGGCGGGGTGGAACAGTTCGAGCACCGGGTGCTGTTGGGCGGGCAGGTTCATGGGTTGGTTATGGAGGGGCACGGGCGCTTTGGCAAGGGGCCGTTCGTCTGGCCGGCACACCCGACAATGGCCTTGTCAGCCCAAGCGAGCCCGTGGGATCCTCCCCGGCCATTGTTGCCAGCGAGTTCAGCCCATGCCCAATACCATTCGCATCGCCGCCGCCCTGTTGCTCGACCCGCAGGGGCGCACCTTGCTGGTGCGCAAGCGTGGCACCGAAGCCTTCATGCAGCCGGGGGGCAAGATCGATGCGGGTGAAACGGCGCTGCAGGCACTGGTGCGCGAACTGCACGAGGAATTGGGCCTGCACATCGACCCGGCCCAGGCCGTGTACCTGGGCCAGTTCAGTGCCTCGGCCGCCAATGAGCCCGGCTTCGAGGTGCAAGCCGAGCTGTTTCGAGTCGACAGCGCCGCTGCCGTGGTCCCGGCGGCAGAAATCGAGGAGGTGGTATGGCTGGCTGCAGATCAGGCGCCAGACCAGCCACTGGCGCCCTTGACCCGCGACCTGATCCTGCCGCTGTACCGCCAGTTGCTCAACGCACCGCGCTGACGCCGTCGAGGGTGGCGAAGGAGGTGTCCTTGGCGGTCAGCAGAAAGTCGCGCATGTACGGCGCATCGAGCATGTCGGTGCGCACAGCGGCATAAAGCGTGGCAAACAGGCCTTTCTCGCCCAGGCGCTTGCCTTTCACATAACCCCGCGCGCTGTACTCATGCAAAGCCCAGTGCGGCATGCCGCACACCCCCCGGCCGCTGGCGACCAGCTGCATCATCATCACGGTCAGCTCCGAGGTGCGCACGGCGGCGGGCTCGACGTCGGCCGGCTCCAGGAAGCGGGTGAAGATGTCCAGGCGGTCGCGCTCCACCGGGTAGGTGATCAGGGTCTGGTCGAGCAGGTCCTGGGGCACGATATACGGCTTGCTGGCCAGCGCATGCTGGTTGGCGACCGCCAGCATGGCTTCGTAGGTGAACAGCGGCACGTAGGTGATGCCGGCCAGGTCCACCGGGTCGGAGGTCACCACCAGGTCAAGGTCACCACGGGCCAGGGCTGGCAAGGGTGCAAAGGCGAAGCCGGAGGCCAGGTCCAGCTCGACTTCCGGCCAGGCATCGCGGAACTGGTCGATGGTCGGCATCAGCCACTGGAAACAGCTGTGGCATTCGATTGCCATGTGCAGGCGCCCGGCCGTACCGCCGGCCAGACGTGCGATGTCGCGTTCGGCACCCCGTAGCAACGGCAGGGTGGCATCGGCCAGTTGCAGCAGGCGCAGCCCGGCGCTGGTAAAGCGTATCGGCTTGCTCTTGCGTACGAACAGCGGCAGGCCCAGGCGTTCTTCCAGCTCCTTGAACTGGTGAGACAGCGCCGACTGGGTCAGATGCAGGCGCTCGGCGGCTTCCACAAGGCTGTCGGCCTCGCGCAAGGCATGAAGGGTTTTCAGGTGGCGGATCTCCAGCACTGCTGACTCCGGGGTGTGAATGGGGTGAACGAAGCAATGAGTTGAGTTTCGCTCATGTTGGCAACGCTGTCGACTGGGCGTAGCGCCGCACCCCTTTGCGGCGGGCTCCACACCCACTGGGGCCCGAATACCCGCGCCGCAGGCGCTTCACACCGTTGTTGAGGTCAACCGAGGCCATATTTTTTGACCTTGTCGAACAGCGTGGTCTTGGCCATGCCCAGCTCCTGGCTGGCCTGGCTGAGGTTGCCGCCGGTGCGTTGCAGTGCATCGCTGAGCAGGTTGCGTTCGAACGCCTCCACTGCCTCGGCAAAGCCCAGGCCTTGGGTGGCCCCACCGCTGGGCCCTTTCTTGAACGCCGGCAGGCCCAGGGCGTAGCGTTCGGCCACGTTGCGCAGTTCCCGCACATTGCCTGGCCAGTCGTGGGCGAGGAGGCGCGACAGGGTCTGGCTGTCCAGGGTCGGTGTTTCCCGATCGAAGCGCAGGGCCGATTGCTGCAGGAAGTGCTCGAACAATTGCAGGATGTCTTCGCGGCGCTCGCGCAGCGGTGGCAGCTCCAGGGTCACCACGTTCAACC
Organism: Pseudomonas sp. UBA6699; assembly: GCF_002454615.1. Classification (NCBI taxonomy): domain Bacteria; kingdom Pseudomonadati; phylum Pseudomonadota; class Gammaproteobacteria; order Pseudomonadales; family Pseudomonadaceae; genus Pseudomonas; species Pseudomonas sp. UBA6699. Next base: position 95,015 of record NZ_DKJF01000010.1, on the reverse strand, counting down.
GGTAGTACAGGTCGCTGCGGAACTGACCGCTCTGGCCCAGGCTATCGAGGTCGGCCTTGGTTGCCGCAATCACCCGGCAATCCACGGCAATGCTCTGGTTCGACCCCAACCGTTCCAGGGTGCGCTCCTGCAAGACGCGCAGCAGCTTGATCTGCAGGTTGATCGGCATGCTCTCCACCTCGTCGAGGAACAGCGTGCCGCCATTGGCGTGTTCGATCTTGCCGATACGGCGCTTGCCGGCACCGGTGAAGGCGTTGGCCTCGTGGCCAAAAATCTCGGTCTCGAACAGGTTTTCCGGCAGGCCCCCACAGTTCAGCGCCACGAAGGGCTGGCCCTGGCGACGGCTGAAGTCATGCAGGCAGCGCGCGACCAGTTCCTTGCCGGTGCCGGTCTCGCCCTCGATGAGCACGTTGGCCGAGGTGTCGGCCACATTGGCAATCAGCTCGCGCAGGTGCTCCATGGCCGGCGAGCGGCCGATGATACGGCCTTCCAGGCTGCTCTGTTCGGCCAGCTGGCGGCGCAAGGCAACCACTTCGCGCGACAGCCCCCGTTGCTCCAGGGCGCGGCGCACCACGTCGACCAGGCGTTCCGGGGAGAACGGCTTTTCCATGAAGTCGTAGGCACCATTGCGCATCGCGCCAACGGCCATGTCGATGTCGCCGTGGCCGGTGATCAGTACCACCGGCAGGCTGCGGTCGCGGGCCTTGAGGCGGTTGAGCAGCTCCAGGCCGTCGATGCCGGGCAGGCGGATATCGCTGACGACGATACCAGCGAAATCGTCGCCGATGCGCTCCAGTGCCTGCTCGGCACTGCCCACACCTTCGCAGGCGATGTCCTCCAGGGCCAGTGCCTGCTGGCAGCCGAGCAGCACATGCGGGTCGTCTTCGACGATCAGGACGGTAAGAGGCGCTTGGTTCATGAGTGCTCTGCCGATTCGTTAGGGGGCGAAACCAGGGGCAGGGCCAGGACGAAGGCGCTCCCGCCGGTGACGGGGTGCTCGACGTTGAGGCTGCCCTTGGCCGCAGCCGCAAGGCTCGCCGACAGGGTCAGGCCCAGGCCCAGGCCGTGTTCGCCCGGTTTGGTGGTGAAGAACGGTTCAAACAGGTGCTTGCGCGCCTCGGCGTCGATGCCGTGGCCATTGTCACGCACCTGCAAACGGTATTTGTCGCCCTGCACTTCGCCCTCCAGCCACAGTTCGGGCTGTGGCTGCGCAGCCATGGCATCGAGGGCATTGCCGATCAGGTTGACCAGGATTTGCTCCAGGCGGGTCTGGTCGATGGCCAGTTGCTGGTCCTCGTAGTGGTTGTGGAGCTGCAAGTGGCAGGCGCTGATGCGGTTGCCCAGTACTTGCAAGGTGGCTTCTATCGCCTTGGCCAGGGAAGCCTGGCCACTGTCGTCGCTGCGTCGGGCGAACGAGCGCAGGCTGGCAGTGATGCGGCCCATGCGGTCAATCAGGTCGTTCATGGTGCGCAGGTTGGTACTGGCGGTTTCCAGCGCCCCGCGTTCGAGGAAGCGCACCGTGTTGCCAGAGAGCGTACGCAAGGCAGCCAGCGGCTGGTTCAGCTCGTGGGCGATGCTGGTGGACATCTGCCCGATGGCTGCCAGCTTGCCGGCCTGCACCAGCTCGTCCTGGGCGTGGCGCAGCGTTTGTTCGGCGTGTCGGCGCTCGCGAATCTGGCCTTTCAGGCGTTCGTTGCTGGCACGCAGGTCGGCGGTGCGTTCGGTAATCCGTCGCTCCAGCTGGCTGTTGGCTTCCTCCAGCGCCTCGCGTGCGGCCAGGCGGGTAGCGATGACTTTGCGCCGCTCGTTCCAGGCGATGCCGAGGATGGCCAGCAGGGCGAAGGCGACCCCCACCAGAATGCCCTGGACCATGGATTCGCGGCGCAGGTCCTGCAGCGGGGTGAGCAGGGTGAAATGCCAGGGCGTGTCGACCAGCCGGCGGGTCTGGGCCAGGTAGGCCACTTCGTGGGGCTCGCCGTGGGCAGTCTCGCTGTTGGCGGGGAAGGTCAGTTTTTCCACGCCATCGGCCAGGGTCTCGCGGGCCAGGGGCTGCAACTCGTTCAACGGCCACCAGTAATACTGCAGGCTGCGCGCCAGCCGTTCCTTGGTTTGCGCGGTCAGCGGGCGTACCGACTTCAGGCGCCTGGCAGGGTCGCTGGAAAGGATGATGATGCCGTTTTCGTCGCTGACGAATGCCTCCAGGCGCGCCCGCTGCCAACGTTCTTCCAGGGTATCCAGGCGTACCTTGATCACTGCCACGCCAATGATCTTGCCGTGTTCCTCGAGCCCGTGGGCAAGGTAGTAGCCAGCCTCGCCCGTGGTGCTGCCGATGCCGTAGAAGCGCCCAGGTTCGCCGCGTACGGCAGTCTGGAAATAAGCGCGGAACGACAGGTCTTCGCCCAGGAACGAATCGGCATCGCGCCAGTTGCTGGTGGCCTGGACCCGGCCATTGGTATCGAGCACGAAAATTGCCCGGCTGCGGCTGCGCCGGTTCAGGCCTTCGAGGTATTCGTTGACCGCCTGGCGCGAACCGCCATCCGGGTCGGTGAGCAGGTGCGAGACGCTGTCTTCCAGCTCCAGCAGGCTCGGCAGGTAGGTGTATTTGCTGATCTCGCTTTCGACCGTGCGCGCGTGCAGCTCCAGCTGGCGTTCACCGTTTTCGCTGAGGGTGCGGATACCGTTGCTCTCGCTGATCAGGTAGCCAGCCATACCCAGGCCGACCATCAGCAAAATGATCAGTGGTGGCAACAGCAATTGGCGGAGCAGGCGGGATTTCACGGCAGGCTTGGCAGGGAGAAGAAGCGAAGGATCGCATTTCATCACAGTGGCCTTGTCACGACCAGCGCCTGCTGCCCGATTGGGCAGCGGCGCCGACCGGTTCAATGAAGCAAAATCAGTGTTGCAGGATCTTGCTGAGGAAGTGCTGGGTGCGTTCGTGGCGGGCAGTCGGGTCGCCGAAGAACGCCTCCTTCTGGCAGTCTTCGATGATGTGGCCCTTGTCCATGAAGATCACGCGGTTGGCCACTTTGCGGGCGAAGCCCATTTCGTGGGTCACGCACATCATGGTCATGCCCTCGTGGGCAAGCTCCACCATCACGTCCAGTACTTCGTTGACCATCTCCGGGTCCAGCGCCGAGGTCGGCTCGTCGAACAGCATGACGATCGGGTCCATCGACAGTGCACGGGCAATGGCCACGCGCTGTTGCTGGCCACCCGACAGCTGGCCCGGGTGCTTCTTGGCATGGGCGCCAAGGCCGACGCGGTCGAGCAGGGCCAGGCCTTTCTTGGTGGCCTCCGCCTCACTGCGGCCCAGTACCTTGCGCTGGGCGATGGTCAGGTTTTCGGTGATGCTCAGGTGGGGGAACAGTTCGAAGTGCTGGAACACCATGCCCACCCGCGAACGCAGCTTCGGCAGGTTGGTCTTGGGGTCGGCGATCGAGGTGCCATCGACCACGATATCGCCCTTCTGGAACGGCTCCAGGGCATTGACGCACTTGATCAGGGTGGACTTGCCCGAACCCGAAGGGCCGCACACCACCACCACTTCACCTTTCTTGACCTCGGTGCTGCAGTCGGTCAGTACCTGGAAGTCCCCGTACCACTTGTTGACGTTCTTGATGGAAATCATACGGTGATCCTTTTTTGCAGGCGCTTGACCAGCCACGAAGCGGAGAAGCTGATGAGGAAGTACACGACCCCGGCGAAGATCAGGAACTCATGGGAGCGCCCGATGATGTCGCCGTTGGAGCGTGCCGAGTTGAGGAAGTCCACCAGGCCCACGGTGTAGACCAGCGAGGTATCCTGGAACAGGATGATGCTCTGCTGCAGCAACAGCGGGGTCATCTTGCGAAACGCCTGCGGCAGGATGATCAGGCGCATGGTCTGGCTGTAGGTCATGCCCAGGGCCTGGGCGGCGCCCATCTGGCCCTTGGAGATCGACTGCACGCCGGCGCGGACGATTTCACAGAAGTAGGCGGCTTCGAACATCATGAACGCCACCACGCACGAGGTGAAGGCACCCACCGGGGTGTCCTCGCCGGTGATCCAGCGCAGAACGAACGGTACCGCCAGGTAGAACCAGGTGATCACCAGCAGCAGCGGGATCGAGCGGAAATAGTTGACGTAGGCCCCGGCCAGCCGCGACAGCAGCTTGCTCGATGACAGCCGCATGAGCGCCAGGATGGTGCCCAGCACGATACCGCCCACCACCCCCATGACCATCAGTTGCAAGGTCATGAGCATGCCTTCCCACAGGGCGGGCAGGGCCGGGATGATTTCGCTGAAATCCATGTCCATTTACTTGCCCCCCACGGAAATCAGGCCAGGCACGGCGACTTTCTTCTCGACCATGCGCATCAGCAGCATCAGCCCCATGTTCAGGGTGAAGTAGATCAGCGTGGCCAGGGTGAACGCCTCGAACAGGTTGGCGGAAAATTCGGCGGTCTGTTTGGTTTGCGCCAGCAGCTCCATCAGGCCGATCAGCGATGCCACCGAGGAGTTCTTGAACACGTTGAGAAATTCGGAGGTGAGCGGCGGAATGATGATCCGGTAGGCCTGGGGCAGCAGCACGTTGGTGTAGATCTGCGGCAGGCTGAAACCCATGGCGCGGGCCGCGGATTCCTGGCCGCGCGGCAGCGCCTGGATGCCGGTGCGCACTTGCTCGCAGACACGGGCGGCAGTGAACAGGCCCAGGCAGATGACCACACTGATCAGCGCCGAGGTGGTCGGGTTGAGGTCTTGCTTGAACCATTCCTGCAGGCCTTCGGGCAGCAGGTCTGGCACCAGGAAGTACCAGATGAACAGCTGCACCAGCAGCGGCACATTGCGGAACAGCTCCACGTAGATGGTGGCGATGCCCGATACCAGGCGGTTCGGCACGGTGCGCATGACGCCGAGCACCGAGCCCAGCAGCAAGGCGATGATCCAGGCGGAGATGGCGATGGCGATGGTCCAGCCCAGGCCGGTGATGTACCAGTCGAGATAAGTCTCGCTGCCCACGCCGGTGGACTTGAAGAACACGCTCCAGTCCCAGTTGTAATTCATCGGGATTTCCCCTCAGACGGTTGTTTCACGGGCACCTTGGTACATCCGGGGGCGCTGGGCGCCCTCGGATGAAAGGTTAGACACTAATGAGTGGCCTGCAGGGTTTGATTCGTGCTGTCGAGCACCAGGCCGTTATCTGAGGATCAGGACTTCTTCTCGTCCGCGGCCTTGTCGGTAGGCTCGGCGATCAGTTTTTTCAGCTCATCGCTCATCGGGAACTGCAGGTTCAGGCCTTTTGGCGGGATCGGTTGCTGGAACCACTTGTCGTAGCTCTTGTTGACTTCGCCCGACTTGAAATAGGCAACGATGGCATCGTCGACCGCTTTCTTGAACGCCTCGTCACCCTTGCGCACCATGCAGCCGTAGATTTCATACGACTGCGGGGTACCGGTGATGACCCAGTCTGCCGGCTTGCGCGCCTTGGCCATTTCACCGGCGAGCAAGGCGTCGTCCATCATGAAGGCTACGGCGCGGCCGCTTTCTAGCATGTTGAAGGCTTCACCGTGGTCCTTGGCGGAAATCACGTTCATCTTCATCTGCTTGTCGGCGTTCATCGCCTTGAGAATGCGCTCGGAGGTGGTGCCGGCGGTGGTCACCACGTTCTTGCCAGCCAGGTCCGGGAAGTCCTTGTATGCAGGTTGACCGTCCTTGACCTTGGTCAGCAGGCGGGTACCGACTTCGAAGATGCCGACCGAGAAGCCGACTTGCTGCTGGCGCTCGACGTTGTTGGTGGTGGAGCCGCATTCCAGGTCGACGGTGCCGTTTTGCACCAGCGGGATACGGGTCTGCGAGGTGACCAGGTTGTAGCGGACCTTGATGTCCGTACCCAGTTGTTTTTTCAGGGCATCGACGACAGCCAGCTGAATGTCATGCGAGTAGCCCACGGGCTCGGGTTTGCCGGCCAGGTAGGAAAATGGAATGGAAGAGTCGCGGTGGCCCAGGGTGATGGTGCCCGAGTCCTTGATCTTCTTGAGGGTGCCGGTCAGTTCTTCGGCCATGGCTGGCGAAGCAATGATCGCAGCGGCAATGGTGGCGCCCAACAGATGACGAACGATACGCATCAAATTTTCCTCGACGTGTTTGTTTTTTTTATGGAGCCGTTGGCGGACTCTTTCGTTCAACGAATACAGCGAAGCGCTGTGCATTCGATTGAAGAGTGTAGAGCATGAGTCGTGCCAAACGGGTTTGACGAGCAAAAAACCTGATCGTCCGGGCGCTCGGGGCCCTGGCGGAGTGCGTCTATCTCGGGCTTTCGTTCGGTTTTCCGAACTATCCTGGTTGCCACGGTCGGAAAACCGATTGTTTGCCCGGGCGGGCTCGCTGCAGGAACCCAGGTTGGGGCTATGGGTGTACCTCAGCCTCTGGCTGGAGGGCTGGTTGACTCGGCGCCCTTGTCGCTGGAGCTGAACCGATGACCGAGCCATTGTTTCCCGCTGAATCGATCAATACCCTGATTGCCCGGCGCCTGCCTGCATGGCTGGTGGCCCATGGCAATGTCGACTGGCTGCTTGCCTTGCGCCGCGCGCTGCACGCCCAGGAAGAAGCGACCCATTCATTGCACCGAATCCTGCAAGCCATTCCGGCACTGGATGAGTTCGCAGCTACCCGTTTGAACCAGGTATTGAACCGTGCCGACCTGACGATCGCGGACTTGCGCCGCAGCCATGTGGGTATCGAGCGCACCGTTATATTGCCGCCGATGGCGCCGGGGTGGCCCATTCGCCGGCACATGCAACGATCTTCCACGCCGTTGCTGGCGGCGGTACTGCACAATTTCCATATCGTCGACACGCGCCCTTCGCCCAGCCGCCGGGGCTGGCTACTGGACGCAAAGGGCGAGCACGTGCCGGTGGGTTACGAGGTATTCGCCGGGCGCTGCCGCGAGGCCGATGTGGGCGGGCACTACCAGGCTATCCTGCGGCAGTGCCTGGCGCCGGACGATGCCCCAGGTGCTGCACCTGGCTCGGCCAAGGCCGCTGTACACCGGTGTTTCGAGGAAAACGCCCGCGCCGACCTGGAAGTGGCAGTGCGCTGCGCATTGCTCAAAGGTGACTTGGACGAGAACAGCTACCGTTTGCTATCGCCCTGTTTTACCGCGTTACCCATGGTGCCGGCGGTGCCGGGTGAGGTCGCACCACGCCAGTTGTACCTGCTGGGCAAATGTGTGCGCGGCGTGGTGACACTGGAGCTGCGGCCGGCGGTGGGTGCGGACTTGCAGGGTGTATGCGTCTGGGTACCGAATGACCCGCAGTCGCCGGTTCGCGTCTATCGGTCCTGGGAAGAGGTGTTCCGGGCGTTGGCCCGGCGCCTGACGACGGCACCCTACCGCCGGTTCTTCAGCCGCTTCATCAGCGAGCGCGACCGGGTTTGCTTTCAGCAGCTGCTCGAGGAGCGGATAGAGGCAAGTGCGGCGCACCAGGTGCCTGAGCTCGATGGCAGGCACCTGGCCATCGACACATCGCTGTTCAGCCATCTGCGTGGGTTGCAGATAGACAAACTGCTCGATGATGCCCACGTGCTGGCCGTACCTACCGCAGACCTCGATGAACATGAGCGCGATGCTCGGCTGCACGCCTATCGGGAACTGGGCCTGAACCTCTTGAACCTGGCAGGCATGTTCGTTCCGGTGCTGGGCGAGGGCTTGTTGGCCTACACGGCGGTGGAGTTGGCCGGGGAAGTGTACGAAGGCTACCAGGACTGGCACTCTGGAGTTCTGCGAGCGACATGAGGCTGTGCGTGTGCGCCTGTTCGCTGAAGCCGGTGGCCCAAGGACGTGTGAAGACCGGCTGCTGTTGACGTTGGAGCAGCTTGAGCTGGGTGTAATGGTGGAGCGCGCGGTAGGCGGTGAGCCGGCGGGGCTGGAGGGGCGTTTATGGCGTCTGGGGCGTTCGCTTTGGCGCCTGGACGAAGTCGACCGGCTTGCCGCGCGCCACATCGAGCGCCTGCGTGCGCAGCGTACGGTTGGCGTGGATGAGGTCGAGACCCGGCTGTACTACCGGCTCAAGTTGAGCGCCACCCTTGACCTGCCCATCGAGCACGATGAGATGCACTACCCAGGGTTTGCCCATGTCACCAGCAGCGACCTGCTGCGTGCTCGCGACCAGATTCTGGCAAACGAGACACCTGAGCAAGTGATTGGCTCCCTGGCGCAGCGGCCGTTCTGGGAGGTCCATGCCCGCGAGCGCCACCCGGCGCGCTTCGAGCACGCACTGCAACCGCTCAATGAGCGGATGGAAAGCCTCGAAGAGCAGGTAAGCCAGGGGCAGATCGACGACTGGACCTTCGCCCTGCGTTGCAAGGCCCTCAAGTACGAATACGAGCAGGCCGAGCGACGCTTGCTGCTAACCCTGGCGCAGGAGCTGCACAGCAGGCTTTGAGCCTGCGCAGCAGCGCCGCATCACGCGGCGTTGCCCTGGGCAAGCCCGACTCGGGTTTGTTGCAGGTAGTTTTCCAGGGCCAGGCGTTCTGCTGCATGGGTGAACAGGCCCAATTTGGTGCGGCGCCACAGGATGTCGTCGGCGGTCGTCGCCCACTCAGCCTCGCAAAGGTAGTCGACTTCGCGAGCGAATAGCCCACCGCCAATGGCCTGGCCGAGGTCATCCGGGCCATTCACGCCGTCGAGCAGTTGCCAGACACGGTTGCCATAGGTATTCGCCCAGCGTTTGGCGATATCCATCGGCAGCCAGCCATGGCGGGCCAACAGTTGCTCCAGCAGCGCTTGTGCGGTGGTCATGTGTTCGCCACCCGGCAGGGGGGCGGTGGCCGTCCAGCTGCCTCGCATCTGGCTGAAGAAGGGCTTCAGCTCGGCCATCGCCGATTCCGCCAGCTTGCGGTAGGTGGTCAGTTTACCGCCGAATACTGACAGCAGCGGGGCCTGACCGACCTCTGCCGACAGCGCCAGCGTGTAGTCGCGGGTGACGGCCGACGGGTTGTCCGACTCGTCGTTGCACAGCGGACGTACCCCGGAATAGGTATTCAGGATGTCGGCCTGGCTCAGCTGATGGTTGAAATGGGCGTTGACCACGTTGAGCAGGTACTGGGTTTCCTGGTCGGTAATGGCGACTTTCGCCGGGTCGCCGCTGTACTCCCGGTCGGTGGTGCCGATCAGGGTAAAGCGCTCCAGGTAAGGTATGCAGAAGACAATGCGCTGGTCTTCGTTCTGCAGGATATAGGCGTGTTCGCCTTCATACAGGCGCGGCACGATCAGGTGGCTGCCCTGGATCAGGCGAATACCATAGGGCGCATCGAGCTTGAGGTCGTCCTTGATGAAACTGGCCACCCAAGGGCCGGCAGCATTGACCAGGGCGCGTGCCCGAATGCGCTGTTGCTTGCCGTCGGCATGCAGCAGGTCTACCTGCCACAGGCCATCTACACGCTCGGCGCGCAGGCAGCGGGTGCGGGTCAGAATGTGAGCACCGTGTTCACGGGCGGCCATGGCATTGAGCACCACCAGGCGGGCATCGTCGACTGCACAGTCGGCGTACTCGAAACCACGGGTGATCTGCGGTTTGAGCGGGTAGCCCGGGCCAAAGCGCAGGCTGCGCGAGGCGCCCAGGCGCTTGCGCTTGCCCAGGTGGTCATACAGGAACAGGCCAGCGCGAATCATCCAGGCCGGGCGCAGGTGCGGGCGGTGTGGCAGCACGAAACGCATGGGCTTGACGATGTGTGGCGCCTTGGCCAGCAGCACTTCACGTTCAGCCAGCGCTTCGCGTACCAGGCGAAACTCGTAGTGCTCAAGGTAGCGCAGGCCGCCGTGGATCAGTTTGCTGCTGGCCGATGAGGTGTGCTGGGCCAGGTCGTCCCTTTCGCACAGGAACACCTTGAGGCCCCGGCCAGCGGCATCGGCGGCAATGCCGACACCATTGATGCCACCGCCGATTACGGCAATGTCGTAGCAGTCGGCGAGTGCTGGCTGGGACGAAACGGACTGGGACACGGGCAAGGCCTCCTGAAACTGTTCATATCGAATATGAACATTAATGTTCGTTTTCGAAAATACTAGCGCAACAGCAGGGCGCTTGCCAGTCAGTTTTCATAGAAAAAACTGATCACATGGCAAGTAAATGAACATTAACGAAAATGCGCTTGAACCCTTCGCGCACCGAGTCGCCCGCAGATCGCGCAGCGCTCGATCTGAGGGCGTTACAGCCCGACGGCCGGTGGGGCGTTTACACCACTTCGATGCGGATCTTGTACTGGTTGAGCAGTTGAGTCAGGGCGGGGGCGGGGGCCTGGTCGGTCACCAGGCAATCCACCAGGCTGATCGAACCCAGGCGCACCATGGCGTTGCGCCCGAACTTGCTGGAGTCGGCGGCGAGGATAACCTGGCGGGCATTGGTGATGATGGCCTGGGACACCCGCACTTCCTGGTAGTCGAAGTCGAGCAGGCTGCCGTCCTCGTCAATGCCACTGATCCCTACCAGGGCGAAATCGACCTTGAACTGGTTGATGAAATCGACGCTGGCCTGGCCGACCACGCCGCCATCGCGGCGCACCGTGCCGCCTGCCACCAGCACCTCGAAATCATCCTTGGCCGCGAGAATGGCGGCCACATGCAGGTTGTTGGTGATGACTTTCAGGTGGTTGTGATTGAGCAGGGCCCGGGCGATGGATTCGGTGGTGGTACCTATGTTGATGAACACCGAGGCATGGTCGGGTATTTGCCTGGCCACGGCCTCGGCGATGCGTTGCTTTTCGTCGCGCATCTGGTCGGCACGCATGGCGTAGGCGGTATTTTCGACGCTCGAATCGTAAGCGGCACCCCCGTGGTAGCGGCGCAGCAGGTTGAGTTCGGCTAACTGGTTGATGTCACGGCGGATGGTTTGTGGCGTCACGACGAACAGCTGCGCCATTTCCTCGATACTGACATAACCGCGCTCTCGCACCAGTTCGAGGATTTGTTGTTGGCGTGGGGGCAGATTCATGGGCGGTCCTTTGGGGCTGCCGGACAAATTCTGCAATGATGCCGTAGGACGGAGACTACGGCCAGTGGGCTATGACGCATCGGCCCGGGCTGCGAACCGCGATCCGCGATCCCATGGCGGGACCGCGGCATCGCTGAGGGTGCCTCAGGCGTCGTGATCTTCCCAATCGCGGGTGCGATCGACGGCCTTCTTCCAGCCGGCATACAGCTTTTCTTTCTGCGCTTCATCCAACTGCGGGCTGAACTCGCGTTCGATGATGGCCTTGTCGCGCAACTCGTCCAGGCCGCACCAGAAGCCACAGGCCAGGCCCGCCAGGTATGCTGCGCCGAGGGCTGTGGTTTCACGCATCTTCGGGCGTTCCACGCAGGTGCCGAGGATGTCTGCCTGGAACTGCATGAGGAAGTTGTTGGCCACTGCGCCACCGTCTACGCGCAGTTCGGACAGGCGCTGGCCGCAGTCCTGTTGCATGGCGTCGAGCACGTCGCGGGTCTGGTAGGCAATCGACTCGAGGGCCGCACGAATGATGTGGTCCACCTTCACGCCGCGGGTCAGGCCAAACAGCGCGCCACGGGCATAGGGATCCCAGTACGGTGCACCCAGTCCGGTAAACGCCGGCACCAGGTACACGCCATTGCTGTCCTTGACCTTGCTGGCGAAGTACTCGGTATCCAGTGCGTCGTTGACGATCTTCAGCTCGTCACGCAGCCACTGCACGGTGGAGCCGCCATTGAACACGGCGCCTTCCAATGCATAGGCCACTTCGCCCCGTGGCCCGCAGGCAATGGTGGTGAGCAGGCCATGGGAAGACTTCACGGCCTGGCTGCCGGTGTTCATCAGCAGGAAGCAGCCGGTGCCGTAGGTGTTCTTGGCCTGGCCCGGTGCCACGCACATCTGGCCGAACAGGGCCGACTGCTGGTCACCGGCGATACCGGCGATGGCGATGCCGCTCTTGGTGTGGCCGTACACTTCCGACGACGGCCGCACCTCAGGCAGCATCTGCCGCGGGATGCCCAGGATCTCCAGCAGTTTGTCGTCCCACTGCAGGCTGTGGATGTTGAACATCAGCGTGCGCGAGGCATTGGTGTAGTCGGTGACATGGACCTTGCCACCGGAAAATTTCCAGATCAGCCAGGTATCGATGGTGCCGAACAGCAATTCGCCACGTTCGGCCCTTTCACGGGCGCCTTCGACGTTGTCGAGGATCCATTTCAGCTTGGTGCCGGAAAAGTACGGGTCGGTGACCAGGCCCGTGGTTTCGCGAATGTAGTCTTCATGGCCATCGCGCTTGAGCTGGGCGCAGATCTCGGTGCTGCGGCGGCACTGCCAGACGATGGCGTTGTATACCGGGCGCCCGGTTTCCTTGTCCCATACAACAGTGGTCTCGCGCTGGTTGGTGATGCCCAGCGCGGCAACCTGCGCATGGCTGATGCCCGCCTGGGCCAAGGCTTCGACCATGGTCGCGCTTTGGGTGGCGAAGATCTCCATCGGGTCGTGTTCGACCCAGCCCGCCTGCGGGTAGTGCTGGGCGAACTCGCGCTGGGAGGTACCCACCACGTTGGCGTCACGATCGAAAATGATCGCTCGCGAACTGGTGGTGCCCTGGTCCAGGGCGATGATGTAGTTCTTGTCCTGGGTGTCTGTCATGGTCGTAGGCCTTGCAAGAATAGGGGGTCAGGGCTGTATGTGATGCCGCGATCAACTGGCTTGAGTATCGCCCTGGCGGTTGTCATTTGTCTCAGGGTGCGCCGCAGTTGCAACAGGCAAGTTGCGGGCGATCAGGCCCCGATAGGCCGCGGCGCCCACGCAGGCGCCAACGATCGGCGCGAAGATCGGCACCAGGAAGTAAGGAATGCTTCGCCCACCTGTAAAGGCAATTTCGCCCCAGCCCGCCAGGAATGTCATGAGCTTTGGACCGAAATCACGGGCCGGGTTCATCGCGAACCCGGTCAACGGGCCCATGGCGCTGCCGATCACGGCGATCAGCAGGCCGATCAGCAGCGGCGCCACGGCACCGCGCGGCAGGCCATTGTTGTCGTCGGTCAGGGCCATGATCACCGCCATCAAAATAGCGGTGATCACCACTTCGACCAGAAAAGCCTGGCCGGTGGAGAGCGAGGGGTGCGGGTAGGTGGAGAACACCGACGCCAGCTCCAGGCTGGCTTCGCTTCCGCGTAGCATGGCGTGCGCCTGTTCGAAATCGAAGAACAGGTTGCTGTACAAGGTGTAGACCAGTGCTGCACCACAGAATGCGCCGCACACCTGGGCCAGCATGTAGAAAGGCAGCTTGCGCTTGTCGAAACCGGCGAACAGGGTGAGGGCGATGCTCACGGCCGGGTTCAGGTGCGCGCCGGAAATGCCGGCGCTGAGGTAGATGGCCATGCTTACCCCGACACCCCAGATGATACTGATTTCCCACAGGCCGAAGCTGGCGCCGGCGACCTTGAGCGCGGCGACGCAGCCGGTGCCGAAGAATATCAGCAAGCCCGTGCCGAGAAATTCGGCCAGGCATTGGCTGGACAGCGTGGGTTGGTGTAGAGCAGTCGTCATGTATGACCTCGTTGTTTTTGTTGTGAGGCGCTTGGCGCTCGACAGCAAAGCTCGGCGTCCATCCCCATTGATACCGAGCAGGGAAGTGCACCTTTAACGTGCACCACGTATTCAGAAACGAAAAAATATAGACAAGAAACGCTGATGTCAAAGGTCGAAAGTGAACGACCAGTCACGAAATGGCCGCTAAAATCGGTTTCGGATGCCCGTGCCAGAGCTGCGCGTTTGCGGTGCGCTGGCTGCCATGTGGGAATTGTCCTAAAGTAGCCGCCGAGCCGTCCCAGACCGGAGCCCCTGCATGACCCCCGCCCTAGACCTGTTGAAGAAGCATCGTGCCGAGCATCGCGTGCACAGTTACGAACACGACCCCAAGTCGGCGTCTTATGGGCTGGAGGCGGCAGAGAAGCTTGGGCTGGACCCGCAGCAGGTATTCAAGACGTTGCTGGCGAGCAGCGAGAAAGGCGAGTTGCTGGTGGCGGTGGTGCCAGTGGGAGGCACCCTGGACCTCAAGGCCCTGGCCCATGCTGCCGGGGTGAAGAAGTGCGAGATGGCCGACCCGGCGGCGGCGCAGCGCGCTACGGGCTACTTGGTGGGTGGAATCAGCCCCCTGGGGCAAAAGAAACGCCTGCGCACCTTCATTGATGAATCGGCGCAGAACTTTGCCACCATACATGTCAGTGCCGGACGGCGAGGGCTGGAGGTGGAGTTGGCGGCCGCCGTGCTGGCCGAGCATACCCAAGGTAAATTTGCCGGCATTGGCAGGGGCTGAGAAGTTGGGGCGGCCTTGCAGCCCCAATACGCTGTATCAGGTCGCCGAGCTGTAGCGACGAACCCCGTTCTCCAGGGGGGGCAACTGCGCTGCAACGCTACCGGGTGCCGGGAACAGCACCAGGTGGTCGGCTTTTACCGCAATGCCGACATCGTCACCCACCTGCTGATCGTCATGGCTGGGGAAGATCGCTTCCAGCTGGCTGCCAGTCGGCAACTGCAGGCGGTACAAGGTCGAGGCGCCGAGGAAGCTCTTGCCGACTATTTTGGCCTGCAGGGGGCTGCCTGGTGCATGCACGATATCGTCCGGGCGTAGCAACACATCCACCGAGCTGCCCGGGGCCATGATGTAGGCGCGGTTACCCCGCAACTCGCCCAGTTCGGTGCTGACCGCTTCGTGGCTGACCATCTGGCCACGAATGAAATAGCCCTGGCCGATGAAGCTGGCAACGAACGGTGTCTGTGGCTCGTGGTACAGATTGTAGGGTGTGTCCCACTGTTCCAGGCGGCCCTCCTTGAACACCCCGACCTGGTCGCTGACGGCAAACGCTTCCTCCTGGTCATGGGTGACCAGAACCGCACTGGTGCCGCGGCTTTTGAGAATGTCACGCACCTCATGGCTCAGCCGCCGGCGCAGTTCCACGTCGAGGTTGGAGAACGGCTCGTCGAGCAGTAGCAACTGGGGCTCGGGAGCCAGCGCACGGGCCAGCGCGACCCGTTGTTGCTGGCCGCCAGACAGCTCGTGCGGGTAACGCCCGCCCAGGCCAGCCAGCTTGACCAGTTCGAGCATTTCTTCGATGACTGCCGCCTGGCGGGGGTGCTTGGCAATGCCGAAGGCTATGTTCTGCGCCACGGTCAGGTGCGGGAACAGCGCGTAGTCCTGAAACACCATGCCGATGCGGCGCTTTTCCGGGGCCAGGGTGAAACCGGCTCGGGAAATCACTTCGCCAGCCAGCTGGATCTCGCCATCGTGCACCGGCTCGAAGCCGGCGATGGCGCGCAGGGTGGTGGTTTTGCCGCAACCCGATGAACCCAGCAGGCAACCGATGTCGCCTGCGTTCAGGTGCAGGTTGAGGTTCTGGACGATGCGCTGGTCGCCGTAGCCGCAGGCGAGGTTGCGCAGGTTGAGCAGTAAGGGTTGACTCATGCGTGGTGGTAAGCCGGTTCGACAAGGAATTCGAGGAGGGCCTTCTGTGCATGCAGGCGATTTTCAGCCTGGTCCCAAGCGACGGACCGAGGGTCGTCGAGCAGGTCATGGCTGATTTCCTCGCCACGGTGGGCAGGCAGGCAGTGCATGAACAGGGCGTCGGGTGCCGCCAGGTCGAGCAGTTCGCGGGTGACCTGGTAAGGCGCAAAGTGCGCCAGGCGCCGTGCAGTTTCCTCCTCCTGGCCCATGGAAGTCCAGACGTCCGTGGTCACCAGGTGGGCACCGCTTACGGCTTGCTTGGGGTCGCGCACGATTTGCACGTGGTCACCGCCAATGGCCATGAAGCGTGGGTCAGGCTCGTAACCTTCCGGGCAAGCGATACGCAACTGGAAGTCAAACTGCCTGGCCGCCTCGATGTAGGAGTTGCACATGTTGAAGCCGTCGCCGATCCAGGCCACGGTCTTGCCTTGAATGGTGCCGCGGTGTTCGAGGAAGGTTTGCATGTCGGCCAGCAACTGGCACGGGTGCGACTCGTCGGACAGCGCGTTGATCACCGGCACGCGCGAGTTGGCGGCGAATTCGGTGAGGGTGCTGTGGGCATGGGTGCGGATCATGACCACGTCGAGCATGCTCGACAACACGATGGCGCTGTCGCCAATCGGCTCGCCACGGCCCAGCTGGGTATCGCGCGGCGACAGGAAGATGGCCTGACCGCCGAGTTGGATCATGCCGGCTTCGAACGACACACGGGTACGGGTCGAGGACTTCTCGAAAATCATGCCCAGCACGCGGTTTTTCAGCGGCTCGAACAGCACGCCTCGCTTGCGCAGGTCCTTCAGCTCGATGCCGCGGCGGATCACCCCGAGCAATTCGTCGGTGGTGAAGTCCAGCAGGGAGAGAAAGTGCCTAGCGCTCATGATTGACTACCTTATCTGCAACAGTATGCAGGTCGACCGTATGGTTTTTTTGACAACGGGAGTGACCTGCGGCGTAAGCCGCACGGGGGCGGACGAAAAAGGGAAAGGCGCAATACTATAAGTAAATGTCGCCTAAAGCCAAGAGGGGAAACAGCAGCCCGCCTGCAAAGAAGTTGCAAGGCGTGTCTCTACCCATTGGGCTGTGCTGTTTTTTATTTGCTACAGCAGGTTGTACACGGCTTGCTGGCAATTTGGCAAATGGCTGTCGCAAATCGTGCCACTGATGTCGGTGGATTCACGCGGCGAAGCGCGCTGGCCGGGGTAGGGTGCGGGGCGCATAGTTTCAGCTCGTTCACTACCCAACAACAAGGCAGAGGCGGCCATGACCAAGACCCTGCATCACCGTGCGTGTCACCTGTGCGAAGCGATCTGCGGGCTCAACATCGAAATCAGCCATGACGACGCGGGGCGGGCGCAGATCAGCTCGATCAAGGGCGACCCCCTCGACCCGTTCAGCCGCGGCCATGTCTGCCCCAAGGCGGTGGCGTTGCAGGATATTCAGAATGACCCGGATCGTTTGCGCCAGCCCCATAAACGGGTAGGGGAGCACTGGCAGGCGATTGAGTGGGATGAAGCGTTTACCCTGGCCGCCGACAGGCTGTGGGCGATCCAGCAGGCCCATGGGCGCAATGCCGTGGCCGTGTACCAGGGCAATCCCAGCGTGCACAACTACGGGTTGATGACCCACAGCAATTATTTCCTCGGCCTGCTGAAAACCCGCAACCGTTTCTCTGCCACATCGGTGGACCAATTGCCGCAGCACCTGGTCAGCCACCTGATGTACGGGCATGGCTTGCTATTGCCGATCCCGGATATCGACCATACCGATTTCATGTTGATTCTCGGCGGCAACCCGCTGGCCTCCAACGGCAGCATCATGACGGTGCCCGACGTGGAGAAGCGGCTCAAGGCCCTGCGCGCGCGCGGTGGGCGCCTGGTGGTGGTGGACCCGCGGCGCAGCGAAACGGCGGCCATGGCCGACCGCCATCTGTTCGTTCGCCCCGGGGGCGATGCGGCGCTGTTGTGCGGCCTGCTCAGCACGCTGTTCGACGAGGGCCTGACGCGGCGCTCGCACGTGCCGGTCAATGGTCTGCAGCAGGTTCGCGCGGCACTGGCGCCTCTCAGCGCCGAGGCCATGAGCGCGCTGTGTGGCATCGAGGCGGCCGAGATCCGGCAGTTGGCACGGGATTTCGCCGCCGCCGACAAGGCGGTGTGCTACGGGCGCATGGGCGTGTCGACGCAAACCTTCGGCACCCTGTGCCATTGGCTGGTGCAACTGATCAACCTGGTGACCGGCAACCTCGACCGTGCCGGCGGGGCGTTGTGTACGGAGCCGGCCGTCGACCTGGTCGCAACCACCTCGGGTGGGCATTTCAATGCCTGGCAGAGCCGGGTATCGGGGTTGCCCGAATACGGCGGTGAGCTGCCGGTGGCGGCCCTCGCCGAAGAAATGCTGACGCCCGGCGAGGGGCAGGTGCATGCCCTGGTGACGGTGGCCGGCAACCCTGTGCTGTCCACGCCCAACGGTCGCCAGCTGGACGCTGCGCTGGAGGGGTTGCAGTTCATGCTCAGCATCGACCTCTACATCAACGAGACCACACGCCATGCCGACTTGATCCTGCCCTCGACCTCGGCGTTGGAAAATGATCACTACGACAGCACATTCAACCTGTTGGCCGTGCGCAACATCACGCGCTTCAACCGGGCGATCCTGGCCAAGCCGCAGGGCGCCTTGCATGACTGGGAAATTTTCGTCGGGCTGGCGCAGGCCTATGCCAGGCGTGCCGGGCTGGAGATCAAGCCGACCGTGGCGCCCGCACAGATGATCGACCTGGCCCTGCGCAAAGGCCGCTACGGCGAGGCAACCGCCTGGCAGCTATCCCTGGCCAAGCTCGATGAGCACCCGCATGGCCTCGACCTTGGCCCGTTGCGCGCCAACCTCGAGGCTCGCCTGGCCACTGCCAGCAAGGCGATCGAAGCGGCGCCCCAGGTGCTGCTGGACGATTTGCAGCGGCTGGCTCGGCAAGCACCGCCAGCGCCGAACGAATTGTTGTTGATCGGGCGCCGCCACGTGCGCAGCAACAACTCATGGATGCACAACTTTCATCGACTGGTCAAAGGCAAGCCCCGGCACCAGTTGTTGATGCACCCCCACGATCTGCAGCAGCGGCAACTGCAGGATGGCCAGCGGGTGCGGATTCGCTCGCGCACCGGTGCCCTGGAAGTCGAGGTACTGGCTTGCGAGGACATGATGCCCGGTGTGGTCAGCTTGCCCCATGGGTTCGGGCATGGCCGGCAGGGCGTACACCTGCAGGTCGCCCAGGCGCAGCCTGGCGTGAGTGCCAATGACCTGACCGACGAGCGCTTGCGTGATCAGGTGTCGGGCAATGCGGCGCTCAATGGCGTCCCTGTGCAGGTCGAGGCCGCTTGAGCGATGGTAAGGCCGAGCATGCTGCTCGGCTTTCCGTTACAATGCCTCACCGTGCCGACGATCGCGTCGGAAAGTTCAGCTGAGGTGCTAGATGGATATCATCGATACGATCAAAGAGCAGATTGCCAACAACACCATTCTGCTTTACATGAAAGGTTCGCCGAATGCCCCGCAATGCGGGTTCTCGGCCAAGGCATCGCAGGCTGTGATGGGTTGTGGCGAGAAGTTCGCCTACGTCGACATCCTGCAGAACCCGGAAATCCGCGCCAACCTGCCAAAGTACGCCAACTGGCCGACCTTCCCGCAGCTGTGGGTGGCCGGTGAGCTGGTCGGCGGTAGCGACATCATGCTGGAAATGTTCGAAAAGGGTGAGCTGCAGGCCCTGATCAAGGACGCCGCCGCCAAGGCCAAAGCTGCCGAAGCCTGATTTCGGCAAGCATGAAAAAACCCGCTGATCGCGGGTTTTTTTATGCAGCGGGTGGTTACTCTTCGCCCATCTGCGATTGCAGGTAGTTTTCGATACCGATCTTGTCGATCAGCCCCAGCTGGGTTTCCAGCCAGTCGATATGTTCTTCCTCGGACTCGAGGATATCTTCCAGCATGTCACGCGAGCCGAAGTCACCGGCGGTTTCGCAGTGGGCGATGGCGGCCTTGAGATCGGCCAGGCCCTTGTGTTCGAGCTTCAGATCGCACTCGAGCATTTCCTTGGTGTGCTCGCCGATCAACAGCTTGCCCAGGTCCTGAACGTTAGGGATGCCTTCGAGGAAGAGAATACGCTTGATCAACTTGTCAGCGTGCTTCATCTCGTCGATCGATTCCTTGTACTCGTGCTTGCCGAGTTTGTTCAGGCCCCAATCTTCGTACATGCGTGCGTGCAGGAAATACTGGTTGATCGCGACCAGCTCGTTTCCGAGGATCTTGTTGAGATGCTGGATGACGCTTACGTCGCCTTTCATTTGGGTTCCTGCCCTGTAGAAGTGTGCCAATAGCAGGAAGTTTGAGCCCGATGCGCAAGTGTGTCAAACCTAAGTGATTGAATAATAAATGAAAATTAATAGGAATAAGAATGTTTGTGAACCGCGTTGTTGCCCTAACTTATTGATATGTAGGCATAAAAAAACCGGACACTAGGTCCGGTTCTTGGAAATTCTGGTTTCAGGCGGTGGTGAATTCTACCGGGTAGGGTAGGGCGGCCTGGCTGACCTGCAACTCGGTCAGGGTCTCGCGGACTACTTGCTTGGCCAGGCAGGCACATTTGCCACACTGGCTGGCGACATTGGTCGCGGCTCGCACATCCTTGTAACTGCAGCATCCTTCATAGATCGCGTCGCGGATCTGTCCGTCAGTAACGCCGACACAAAGACACACATACATAAGGGCTGACCATCGCTGTTTGAGTCGATGGGTTGGAGCTTAATGTTAATGAGAATGCTTGTCAAAGCACTTTCTGCAAGGCCTGTGCTTGAGCGACCGGCGGTTGCCTGCTCGTTGGATTCGGCCTGTCATCAGAAGCCGTGTATGATGGTCCCCTTTGTTGGATGTCGGGCAGGCCCGTCTGGCCCGGCAAACGGTTCTACATCCTCATCAGGAGATTACAATGAGCGTACTCGTTGGTAAGAAAGCCCCCGATTTCACCGTACCGGCCGTGCTGGGCAACGGCGAGATCGTCGACAGCTTCAACCTGGCTTCGGCCATCAAGGGCAAGTACGGCCTGGTGTTCTTCTACCCGCTGGACTTCACCTTCGTCTGCCCGTCCGAGCTGATCGCCCTGGACCACCGCATCCCTGATTTCCAGGCGCGCAACGTAGAAGTGATCGGCGTGTCCATCGACTCGCACTTCACTCACAACGCCTGGCGCAACACCCCGGTCAACAACGGCGGCATCGGCCAGGTGAAGTACACCCTGGCTGCCGACATGACCCACGAAATCTGCAAAGCCTACGACGTTGAGTCCGAAGGTGGCGTGGCCTTCCGTGGTGCCTTCCTGATCGACACCAACGGTGTTGTTCGTTCGCAGATCGTCAACGACCTGCCACTGGGCCGTAACATGGACGAACTGCTGCGCCTGGTCGACGCCCTGCAATTCCACGAAGAGCACGGCGAAGTCTGCCCGGCCAACTGGAAAAAAGGCGACAAAGGCATGAACGCTTCGCCAGAAGGCGTAGCCGCCTACCTGAGCGAGAACGCCGGCAAGCTGTAATTGCGGCGCGCATGAAAAACCGGCCCTGGTGGCCGGTTTTTTTGTGCCTGGGTGGTGGCTGCGGGCTTGTGTTGCGAAAGGGCCGCCAGGCGGCCCACAGGTCAATCGTTGAAGTCGCGCCAGCCGCCCAGGTCCTTCCAGCGGTTGACGATGCCGCAGAACAGCTCCGCCGTTTTCTCGGTGTCGTACCGCGCCGAGTGCGCTTCACGCCCATCGAAGTCGATGTCGGCGCTTTGGCAAGCCCGCGCCAGTACGGTCTGGCCATAGGCCAGGCCGGCCAGGGTGGCCGTGTCGAAGCTGGAAAACGGGTGGAACGGGTTACGCTTCACGTCATTGCGCGCCACGGCCGCATTGAGGAAACCGAGGTCGAAGCTGCTGTTATGGCCGACCAGAATCGCCCGCTTGCAGCCATTGGCCTTCAGGGCCTTGCGCACACCGCGGAAAATATCGGTCAGCGCGGTTTCCTCGCTTACAGCCATGCGCAGCGGGTGGTCGAGCTTGATGCCGGTGAACTCCAGCGCGGCCGCCTCGATGTTCGCGCCTTCAAACGGCTCCACCCGGTGGAAGTACGTGTGCTCGGGGAACAGGAAGCCTTTCTCGTCCATGCCGATGGTCACTGCAGCAATTTCCAGCAAGGCATCGGTGGCGCTGTTGAAGCCGCCCGTTTCCACGTCCACTACAACCGGCAGGTAACCGCGGAAGCGCTCGGCCATTGGATGGCGCGACCCGCTGTTGCCTTGGCTTTCCAGGTCGTCTTCGTAGAGGTCTTCGCTCACGCGTTTTCCTCCAGCAGGCGCCAGCGCAATTTCTCGCCAGCGCGCAGCGGCACCACGGTTTGCTCGCCGAATGGCAGGCTCTGCGGGGCGGTCCATTCTTCGCGGACCAGGGTGATGGTGTCGGTATTCGCCGGCAGGCCATAGAAAGCTGGGCCGTGCAGGCTGGCGAAACCTTCCAGCTTGTCCAGCGCGTTGCGTTGCTCGAACGCTTCGGCGTACAGCTCGATAGCCGCGTAGGCGGTGTAGCAGCCGGCGCAGCCGCAGGCCGCTTCCTTGGCGTGACGGGCGTGCGGGGCCGAGTCGGTACCGAGGAAGAACTTCGGGTTGCCGCTGGTGGCTGCATCCAGCAGGGCCACCTGGTGGGTGTTGCGCTTGAGGATCGGCAGGCAGTAGAAGTGCGGGCGAATGCCACCGACCAGCATGTGGTTGCGGTTGTACAGCAGGTGTTGCGCGGTGATGGTCGCGCCAACATTGGCCGGTGCCTCGGTGACGAACTGCGCGGCATCGCTGGTGGTAATGTGTTCGAACACCACTTTCAAGGCCGGGAAGCGCTCGACCAGGCGGCGCATGTGCTCGTCGATGAAGCGCTTCTCGCGGTCGAACACGTCGATTTCGCTGCGGGTCACTTCGCCGTGCACCAGCAGCGGCATGCCGACCTCCGCCAATGCCTCGATGGCCGGGAAGATATTGTCGATGCTGGTCACGCCCGAGTCGGAATTGGTGGTGGCGCCCGCCGGGTACAGCTTGGCGGCATACACGATACCGCTGGCCTTGGCGGCACGCACATCTTCGGGGCTGGTACGGTCGGTGAGGTACAGGACCATCAGCGGCTCGAAGCGGCTGCCTGCCGGGCGGGCAGCGAGGATGCGTTCACGGTAGGCACCGGCCTCGGCGGCGTTGCGCACCGGCGGAACCAGGTTGGGCATGATGATGGCGCGGGCGAAAGTACGCGCCACATCGCCAACGGTGTGGGGCAGGACGGCACCATCACGCAGATGGATGTGCCAGTCGTCGGGGCGCAGGAGGGTCAGGCGATCGGACATTGGGGATTCCAGGCGGGTCGAACTCAAGCCCCAATGCTACCGGAAAACCCTGGGCCGAGCACGGCTATCAAGTTTTCCGGTTGGCGTCCGATAGCCTGCAGGTAAGCCGTTGAAATTGTGGAGCCGCCCGTGCGCCAGCGTTACCTGACCCTGTTGACCCTGTTCGCCAGCCTGCCGGCTGCCGCGCTGACTTTTCAGACGCGCATGGAGAACATTGCCTGGAAGGTCGAGGGTGACCCGTTCGAGTGCCGGCTAATCCAGCCGATCGATGGCTTTGGCAGTGGTGAGTTCGTACGCCGGGCGGGCGAGCAGGCAGTGTTCCAGTTGCGCTCGGCTAGCAACATACTGGGGGCCGGCACTGCCAGCCTGCTGGCGGCGGCGGCGCCGTGGCAACCCGGTCGTGGTGATATCAACCTGGGTAGCGTGCGCATGGCCCGTACCGGCGTGTTGTTCAGTTCTTCGCAAGGCCAGGCCAGCCGCCTGATCAATGGCTTGCTCGACGGGCGCAGCACGGTGGTGCGCAGCTTTGCGGGCGAAGCTGGCCGGCCCATGGAGGTGCGGGTACTGCCGGTGAGCTTTGCCAAGGCCTACAGCGATTACCAGGTGTGTGCCGCCAAGCTGCTGCCCATGAACTACGACCAGGTGCGCCAGACCCAGGTCGGTTTCCCGGGCGGGGGCATCGAACTGGATGACGCGGCCAAGGCCAGGCTGGATGTGATTCTCGAATACATGAAGGCCGACCCTTCGGTGAACCATGTCGAGCTCAACGGTCACTCCGACAACAGCGGTAATCGCCTGACCAACCGCGACCTGTCACGCCGCCGAGCGCTGGCGGTGGCGGACTACTTCAAGGCTCATGGCGTCAAGGATGAGCAGATCACCGTACGCTTCCACGGCGAGCGCTACCCGGTGGCCAAGAACAACACGGCGGCGAACCGGGCGCGGAATCGGCGAGTGAACATCGAGCTGGACCGGGTGGTGGTGCCTGAAAAACCGGTGGAGAAACCGACCGAGCAAGCCCCCCCTGCTGCTGCTGCGCCGGCCAGGCAACCTTGAGGTTGGACAGTCGCGTGCACCGCAGGCCCTTGACTTGCCTGCCTCACTACCGTCCGTCGCCCCTGTGAAAGTTCTTGTCGCTTTGTCGTCAGAAGCTGTCGCGCCACTGTAAATTTATCGTTAACGCCGTTAGAATCGGTCCTTTTCCGTACAACCCCGTGGAGTGATGGCATGGCGGACGTAAAAAAGGTCGTACTGGCGTATTCCGGCGGCCTTGATACTTCGGTGATTCTCAAGTGGCTGCAGGATACCTACAACTGCGAAGTGGTGACTTTCACCGCTGACCTGGGTCAGGGCGAAGAGGTCGAACCGGCCCGCGCCAAGGCTCAGGCAATGGGTGTTAAAGAGATCTACATCGACGACCTGCGCGAAGAATTCGTGCGTGATTTCGTGTTCCCGATGTTCCGCGCCAACACCGTCTACGAAGGTGAGTACCTGCTGGGTACTTCCATCGCCCGCCCGCTGATCGCCAAGCGCCTCATCGAAATCGCCAACGAAACCGGCGCAGACGCCATTTCCCATGGCGCTACCGGCAAGGGCAACGACCAGGTGCGTTTCGAGCTGGGTGCCTACGCGCTCAAGCCTGGCGTCAAGGTCATCGCCCCATGGCGTGAGTGGGACCTGCTGTCCCGCGAAAAGCTGATGGACTACGCCGAAAAGCACGGTATCCCGATCGAGCGCCACGGCAAGAAGAAGTCGCCGTACTCGATGGACGCCAACCTGCTGCACATCTCCTACGAAGGCGGTGTCCTGGAAGACACCTGGACCGAGCACGAAGAGGACATGTGGCGCTGGAGTGTCTCGCCTGAGAACGCCCCGGACCAGGCCACCTACATCGAACTCACCTACCGCAACGGCGACATCGTTGCCATTGACGGTGTCGAGAAAACCCCGGCAACCGTTCTGGCCGACCTGAACCGCATCGGCGGTGCCAACGGCATCGGCCGCCTCGACATCGTCGAAAACCGTTATGTCGGTATGAAGTCGCGTGGCTGCTACGAGACGCCTGGTGGCACCATCATGCTCAAGGCCCACCGTGCCATCGAGTCGATCACCCTGGACCGTGAAGTTGCTCACCTCAAAGACGAGTTGATGCCCAAGTACGCCAGCCTGATCTACACCGGTTACTGGTGGAGCCCGGAGCGCGTGATGCTGCAGCAGATGATCGACGCTTCGCAGGTCAACGTGAACGGTGTGGTGCGGCTGAAGCTGTACAAAGGCAATGTCACCGTGGTTGGCCGTAAATCGGATGATTCGCTGTTCGATGCCAACATCGCCACCTTCGAAGAAGATGGCGGCGCCTACAACCAGGCCGACGCTGCTGGCTTCATCAAGCTCAACGCCTTGCGTATGCGCATTGCCGCCAACAAGGGCCGTTCGCTGCTCTGATTGCTGGCCTGTGCCATGAAAGAACCCGGCTGCGGCCTAATGCCTGTCGGTTAAGCGTTACTGGGGCTGCTTTGCAGCCCTTCGCGGGCACGCCCGCTCCCACAGGCGCTGAACGCAAGAGATGCGCTATCCCCTGTAGGAGCGGGCGTGCCCGCGAAGGGTCGCGAAGCGGCCCCAAATTACTTAACTGACTGGCATTAGGCTGCGGCCGGGTTTTTTGTGCCTGCTCGAAATGAAGAGTTTCAGTTGCATGGGTTCGCGGCCTCACTGCCCAGTGGGCTGATGGACAATTGTGCGCATTGGCCTTTATCCACATTGCAAAAGCGCCAGGTGCGGGGCGGCGTTGGTGGTTGCGCAAGCGCTTGCAACAGTTGCTGTTCCATCAGGCGACAGGCATCCGGGCCAGAAAACATGAAGGTGACGGGCTCGCCTGGCAACCCCTCCTGCGGCATGGCAGCGAGGGCTTCACTGCTGGGTGGGGGCGCGCTGTCCGGTGCTGCCTTGTTGGGTAACGGGCTGTAGAACGACTTGTAGTTGAAGTTGAGTGTCAGGAAAAACAGCGCGGTCAGGAAGAACGGAAAGCCCACCAGGAACCAGGTATAGAGCTTCTGGCTGGACTCGCTGAGAAAGGGCAGTGTGGCCAGGGCGGAGGCTTCGATGATCCCGGCGAAGATGGCAATGATCGTCAGCGGGGCGACAGGTTGTGCTTGGCTCATGGTGGCTGCCTCCAGCGGTTTTGCCCATCTTTGCCCTACTGCGCCGGGCAACTAAAGACTGGACTGCTTCCCGGTGCGCGACAACGGGCTAAGTCCCTGATCCACGCTTCACCCCGAAGTCGGGCAGGGGTGTTTCAGCACCTGACAGTCTGTGCTCAAAGTGCAACTGGCCACCGGGTACACGCCTGTAATCGGTAATAAGGAATTTGTTTGTTACAACCATAGTCGCGATGTGTAGGAAGTTTCCGCAACTATTGTAGGTTTTGTCTGCACATGAGTTTCGTCGGCAAATCGCCGCGCCATCGGTCGTTCTGTCAGTTATCTTGGCGTGCCAAAGCCACAACAGTGAATGAATGGATGTCGCATGAATAAAGTGCTTATCGTTGATGATCATCCGGTCATACGCCTTGCCGTGCGCATGCTGATGGAGCGGCATGGGTATGACGTCGTGGGGGAGACCGACAATGGGGTGGCTGCATTGCAGCTGACGCGGCAACACCTGCCGGACATCGTGGTGCTGGATATCGGTATACCGAAGCTGGATGGCCTGGAGGTGATTGCCCGCATGGCCAGCTTCAGCCCAGGCAGCAAGGTGCTGGTACTGACGTCGCAGGCACCCGGCAATTTTTCGATGCGCTGTATGCAGGCGGGGGCGGCGGGTTATGTATGCAAGCAACAGGAACTTACCGAGCTGTTGAGCGCAATCAAGGCGGTGCTCTCGGGCTACAGCTACTTCCCCAACCAGGCCCTGCACGCGGCCCGGGGCAGGGGCACGGGCAGCGAGGTGGACATGGTCAACCGCCTCTCGGCCCGGGAAATGACCGTGTTGCAACAGTTGGCGCGCGGCCGTTCGAACAAGGAAATTGCCGACAGCATGTACCTGAGCAACAAGACGGTCAGTACCTACAAGTCACGCCTGCTACTCAAGCTCAATGCACGGTCGCTGGTAGACCTGATCGAGTTGGCGCAACGGCAAGGCCTGAGCTGAGCACAGGCCATGAAGCCTCCGGGCAGGAGGCTTTGCCAAGGTGGGGCTACAGGTCGTAATCGAAATCGGCCAGTTGTTTCTGCAGGCGCCGTTCTTCGAGCAAGTTGTCGATGGTGCGGCGTTTGCTGAGGTTGGTTTTTGCAGATTCCACCGGGGGCTCCGCGTCATCTTCTACGGCAACAAAATCATCTTCGATCGACAGGTCGTCTTTATCGGTACTCATGAGTCGCTCCAAGCCAAGGGGCCGTTGGCCGACCTTATAACCAGAAAGCAGGCGCTGGTAAAAAAGATTTTTTCAATCGCCTGCAGTGGTTTTCAGCTATCCGCTCAATCGTCAGAAGTTTTGTGCTTGTACTCGCACAGGTCTTCGATCCTGCAGCTGCCGCACCTTGGCTTGCGTGCCTGGCAAACATAGCGGCCATGGAGAATCAGCCAGTGGTGGGCGTCCAGCAGGTAGTCCTTGGGTACGAACTTGACCAGTTTCTTTTCCACTTCCAGCACAGTCTTGCCCGGCGCTATGCCCGTGCGATTGCTGACCCTGAAAATATGCGTATCGACGGCCATGGTCGGCTGGCGGAACGCCGTGTTCAGCACCACATTCGCCGTCTTGCGGCCGACACCTGGCAGTGCCTCCAGCGCTTCACGGGTTTGGGGTACCTGGCTACCGTGACGCTCGATCAGTAAGCGGCAGGCTTCGATGACGTTCTTGGCCTTGCTGTTGTACAGCCCAATGGTCTTTATGTATTCGCTGAGGCCTTCGACGCCCAGGGCATAGATGGCCTCGGGGGTGTTGGCGACGGGGAACAGGCGCGCCGTAGCCTTGTTGACGCCGACGTCGGTCGATTGCGCGGACAGTGTCACTGCCACCAGCAATTCAAATGGCGTGGTGTAGGCCAGTTCGGTTTTCGGGTCAGGGTTGTCTTCATGCAGCCTGCGAAAAATCTCCAGGCGTTTGGCGGCGTTCATGAAACAGAGCTTTCCTTGATGGCGCGCACAGGCCGGGATTGCCCTGGCCCGCCGCAGAAGCCAACGGGGCTGCCAGGCAGCCCCCACGGTCAATTACTTGATGCGCTGGCCTGGCTTGGCGCCGCTGTCCGGGCTCAGCAGGTAGATTTCTTCACCACCAGGGCCTGCCGCCATGACCATCCCCTCGGACACGCCAAAGCGCATTTTCCGCGGTTTCAGGTTGGCGACCATCATGGTCAGGCGGCCTTCGAGCTTGGACGGGTCCGGGTACGCCGACTTGATGCCGGAGAACACATTGCGGCGTTCGTCCCCGATGTCCAGGGTCAGCTGCAGCAGCTTGTCAGCACCCGCCACGGCTTCGGCCTTGACGATCAGTGCCACACGCAGGTCCACAGCGGCAAAGGTGTCGAACTCGATTTCTGCCGACAGCGGGTCCTTGGCCAGCTCGCCGTTGCCTGCCGGGGCCTTGGGTTCGGCGGCCAGCAGGTCTTCCTTGCTGGCGGCGACCATGGCTTCGACCTTGGCCAGCTCGATACGGCTCATCAGTGCCTTGAACGGGTTCAGCGTGTGGTTTTCCAGACGCGACAGGTGGTCGTTCCAGGTCAGCGGGGCCACGTTGAGGAAGGCCTCGGCGTCGGCAGCCAGCAGCGGCAGTACCGGCTTGAGGAAAATCACCAACTGGCGGAACAGGTTGATGCCCTGGGCGCAGATCGCCTGCACTTCGTCCTGCTTGCCCTCCTGCTTGGCCAGGGACCACGGCGCTTTGTCGGCAATCCAGGCATTGGCACGGTCGGCCAGCGCCATGATTTCGCGCATGGCGCGGCCGAAATCGCGGCCTTCGTAGGCCTCGGCAATGGACGGGGCGGCAGCCAGGAAGGCTTCGGTCAGTTCAGGCGCGGCATCACCGCTAACCATCACGCCCTGGTTACCCTTGTGGATGAAGCCGGCACAGCGGCTGGCGATGTTGACCACCTTGCCAACCAGGTCAGAGTTGACCTTCTGCACGAAGTCTTCCAGGTTCAGGTCGAGGTCGTCGACGCCGCGGCCCAGCTTGGCGGCGTAGTAATAGCGCAGGTACTCTGGCTGCAGGTGGTCGAGGTAGGTACGGGCCTTGATGAACGTACCCCGCGACTTTGACATCTTGGCGCCGTTGACGGTCAGGTAACCGTGCACGTTGACGGCGGTCGGCTTGCGGAAGCCCGCGCCTTCGAGCATGGCTGGCCAGAACAGGGCGTGGAAGTTGACGATGTCCTTGCCGATGAAATGGTACAGCTCGGCTTTGGAGCCCTCGCGCCAGAACGCATCGAAGTCCAGTTCCGGGCGGCGCGCGCAAAGGTTCTTGAAGCTGGCCATGTAGCCGATAGGCGCATCGAGCCAGACATAGAAGTATTTGCCCGGCTCACCCGGAATTTCGAAACCGAAGTACGGCGCGTCACGGGAGATGTCCCATTCCTGCAGGCCGGAGTCCAGCCATTCGGCCAGCTTGTTGGCGACTGCGTCCTGCAGCGTGCCGCTGCGGGTCCACTGTTGCAGCATGGCCTGGAAGTCGGGCAGCTTGAAGAAAAAGTGCTGCGAATCGCGCAATACCGGGGTGGCCCCGGAAATGGCCGACTTGGGGTTCTTCAGTTCGGTCGGTGCGTAGGTGGCGCCGCATTTCTCGCAGTTGTCGCCGTACTGGTCTTCGGCCGCGCACTTCGGGCAGGTGCCCTTGATGAAGCGGTCGGCCAGGAACATGCCCTTTTCCGGGTCGAAGTACTGGGTCACCGAACGGGTGGCAATGTGCCCGGCCTCACGCAGGCGTGTGTAGATGAGGCTCGACAGCTCACGGTTTTCTTCGCTGTGGGTGGAGTGGAAGTTGTCGAAGTCCACCAGGAAGTCGGCGAAGTCGCTGCTGTGTTCGGCCTGGACGTTGGCAATCAGTTGTTCCGGGGTGATGCCTTCCTTTTCCGCGCGCAGCATGATGGCCGAGCCGTGAGCGTCGTCGGCGCAGACGTAAATGCACTGGTTCCCGCGCAGCTTCTGGAAGCGTACCCACATATCCGTCTGGATGTACTCCAGCATATGGCCAAGGTGGATCGATCCATTGGCATAGGGCAGGGCGCTGGTGACGAGAATCTGGCGTGGCTCGGACATGGTGGCTCGGCTACTTATCTGGCTCGGGGTAAAAATGAGGATGATCGGCCACTATAAAGGGCTGGCGAAGATATTTCACCCCGCAAGCGCATCTGCTGATGATTGACGGGTTAGGATAGGCGCCTGTTTTACATTCAGTTTGCCAATGGGAGTCTCCATGAGTGCCGTCACCCGTGCCGCCATCGAAGGCGTGCTTCGCCAGTACACCGACCCCTACCTGAACCAGGACCCGGTCAGCGCCGGCTGCGTGCGCGCCATCGATATCCAGGGCGGGCAGGTCAGCGTGCAGTTGCAGTTGGGCTATGCCGCCGGGCTGTTCAAGAACGGCTGGGCCCAGGTGCTGCAGACCGCCATCGGCAACCTCGAGGGCGTCAGCGGCGCCCAGGTGTCGATCGACTGCGTGGTTGCCGCGCACAAGGCCCAGGCCCAGGTGCCGGCCATGGCCAACGTCAAGAACATCATCGCCGTGGCCTCGGGCAAGGGCGGCGTGGGCAAGTCGACCACCGCCGCCAACCTGGCCCTGGCGCTGGCCCGCGAGGGTGCCCGGGTGGGTATTCTGGATGCCGACATCTATGGCCCCAGCCAGGGCGTTATGTTCGGTATCGCCGAAGGCACCCGCCCGCAGATTCGCGAACAGAAGTGGTTTGTGCCGATCAAGGCGCATGGCGTGGAAGTGATGTCCATGGCGTTCCTGACCGACGACAACACGCCGATGGTCTGGCGTGGCCCGATGGTCTCGGGTGCGCTGCTGCAGTTGGTGACCCAGACCGCGTGGGACGACCTGGACTACCTGGTGATCGACATGCCCCCGGGCACCGGTGACATCCAGCTGACCCTGGCCCAGAAGGTGCCGGTGGCCGGGTCGGTGATCGTTACCACACCACAGGACCTGGCCTTGCTCGATGCCCGCAAGGGTGTGGAAATGTTCCGTAAGGTCAACATCCCGGTACTGGGCGTGGTCGAGAACATGGCCGTGCACATCTGTTCCAACTGCGGCCATGCCGAGCACCTGTTCGGCGAAGGCGGTGGCGAGAAACTGGCCAGCCAGTATGGCGTCGATCTGCTGGCCTCGCTGCCACTGTCGATGGTCATCCGCGAGCAGGCCGACAACGGCAAGCCGACCGCCATTGCCGAGCCGGAAAGCCAGATTGCCATGGTCTATCAGGAGCTGGCGCGCCAGGTAGGGGCGCGGATCGTGCTGCAGGAAGCTGCGGCGCCGGCGATGCCGAGCATCACCATCAGCGAAGATTGACCTGAGAGCGAGCCCGAGCGTTCGCAGGGGCCATCGGCATCAAAGCCAAAACCGATGCTATCGATGCCCAAGCGTTGGCCCATTACGCTGAAGTCAGTCCAGATCAGCCCACCCTGCGGATCAGTCCGGAGCGTGCGCTTCTTAGGGAGTTGCTGCAGCAACGTGATCGACTGGTTCAACAGCGCGATGATGACCTGAGGCGCTTGAGCTAGGCGCAGTCCACCGTTGGACTCGAAGATCACACGGTTCCTGTGGGAGCGGGCGTGCCCGCGAACACCGGCGCAGCCGGTGCCAGACACCGCGTCGCCTGCTTCGCGGGCAAGCCCGCTCCCACAATGAATCGCGCAGGCTTTTCAAATTTTGGAAAGACAGTTGCCCCTACAAGCACTGCACAGCACTTGAAGCCTGCGCGATCCCTATGGGAGCGGGCGTGCCCGCGAAGAAGCCAGCGGCGAATTTCGACCAAGCATAAAAAAACCCGCCAGAAGGCGGGTTTTTTGAAAGCTAGGAAGCTAGATCGGCTTAGGCGATCTGAACTTCTTCAGCCTGCATGCCTTTCTGGCCGCGGGTAGCGACGAAAGTAACAGCCTGGCCTTCTTTCAGGGTTTTGAAGCCGTCAGCTTGGATGGCTTTGAAGTGCACGAACAGGTCGTCGCCCGACTGAGGGGTGATGAAGCCGTAGCCTTTCTCATCGTTGAACCACTTAACAACACCGGATTGACGGTTGGACATTTTTCTGTCTCCTTGGACAATTTGATAACGGTCAGGAAACACCCTGACCGGGACTGAGCGCAAAGAGAGCAGAAAATTCAGCGATGGGCCGATCAGGATCGTGCATCAAACTAGAGATTCTCGGTGTCACGTGCAGCACAGTGGCGCCACCTTACCCCACTTTCCGCAACCTGCCAATGGTCTGAATGCGGTTTAGGCAAATTCGGATCGACGGCGGCTGCAAGCCGCGCCCGACGCGGGGTGAGGGATGGAACTTTAACCTGGGCGCCGGGACCGGTAAGATGCGCACCACGTTTTCCACCACGCAACTCTTCAGGACACCCCGCCATGAGCATCAAATCGGACAAGTGGATTCGCCGCATGGCGCAGGAACACGGCATGATCGAGCCGTTCGTCGAGCGCCAGGTGCGCGGCGAGCAGGACAGCCGGGTCATCTCTTTCGGTGTTTCCAGCTACGGCTACGACGTGCGCTGCGCCGACGAATTCAAGGTGTTCACCAACATCAACTCGGCGACCGTCGATCCGAAAAACTTCGACGCTGGCAGCTTCGTCGACATCAAGAGCGACGTGTGCATCATTCCGCCGAACTCGTTCGCCCTGGCGCGCACGGTCGAGTACTTCCGCATTCCGCGCGACGTGCTGACCATCTGCCTGGGCAAGAGCACCTACGCCCGTTGCGGCATCATCGTCAATGTCACCCCGCTGGAACCTGAGTGGGAAGGCCACGTGACCCTGGAATTCTCCAACACCACCACGCTGCCGGCAAAGATCTATGCCAACGAAGGCGTGGCGCAGATGCTGTTCCTGCAGTCTGACGAAGCGTGCGATGTGTCGTACAAGGACCGCGGCGGCAAGTACCAGGGCCAGCGCGGTGTGACCCTGCCGCGGACCTGAGCCGACGAGCGCGGGGAATTACCTGCGCTTTTGCCACTCCAACGAAGTACGCCGGTGCTCATGATGTGCATCGGTTTCGTCAGGAGCAGCCAATGAAACTCCATCCCGCAATCAGTGCCAAGCTGGCAGGTCTGCAGCCCAACCACATCGGGTTGTTGCCCTGGGCTTTGCTGGCGCATCCGTTGCCCATGCAGGCCGGGGGCGTGCCCCATCAGCCTGACCCCGATACGCCGCAGCCTGCGCAGCCAGGTGAATCCCCACCCATGGAACCGGGCGAGCCGACCTTGCCTGACGAGCCTCCCCCAGCGCCTGTAGCGTGATGCGCTGCTAAAGCGGCCAGACTCGGCCGGCGCCAGCCAGGTAGACCTGGCTGGTGGGCAGCGGCGCTATTTCCCAGCCGCCGGTGAACTCACCGAATGCGGGCAGCAGGCTCACTTGTTCGTCGATCAGAAAGCACGGCAGGCGCAGGCGTTGCCTGGCCCTGCCACGCAGGATGAAGACCGGGTGCACGTGGCCGGCCAGCACTGGCCGTTCCGGGTGAGCATGCGGTTCGTGCTGCAGGGCGAAGGGACCCAGCAGCCAGGGTTCATCCAGCACTGTGATGCCCAGCGTTTCGGGGGGATCGCCGGCGTTGTGATCGTGGTTGCCGCGTATCAGCACGATGTGCAGGCCAGGATGGCGGTCGCGCCATGCCTGCAGACGAGCCAGCGTGGCAGGTGCCCGTGCGCTGCGCGCGTGCAGGAAGTCGCCGAGTACGATCAGCTGTTCGCAAGCGTAGTGGGCCAGCAGGTCATCCAGCCGCGCCAGGGTCGCCTCGGTGGTGCCGCGCGGCACCGGTTGGTGCAATGCGCGATAACTGGCGGCTTTGCCGATATGCACGTCGGCAACCAGCAATGCACGCTGCGCCGGCCAGTAGATGGCCTTGTCCGGGAGCAGCCATAACTCCTGGCCGCAATGTTCGATGGCCTGATGCTGTTGAGTCATTCCTTGTTCGCCGCCTGTTCCAGTTCTGCCACCATTCGCGCAATACGGTCCGCCAGCTTCTCGGTGCTCAACGTCTCGCGCATGCCCTCCACCAGCAAGGCGAACGCCAGCGGCCCCGGCCGCTTCAATGCCCGCAGGTCCAGTTGCAGGCCGGCCATTTTCAACAGTTGGCGATGCAGGCGGTCAATTTCCAGTTCCTCGCTCAGCACCTCGTCACGGGCCTGGCCGAGCAGCAGGTTGCCTGCATCATGTTTGCGAAACACCTCGTAGAACAGGCCACTGGAAGCTTGAATCTGCCGCATGCTTTTCTGCGCCGCCGGATAGCCGCCAAACACCAGCCCGGCAATCTGGGCAATTTCCCTGAAACGGCGTAGCGCCATTTCACCCGCGTTGAGGCTGGCCAGCACATCCTCCAGCAGCTGCTCGGTGCCCAGCGCCTGCGGTAAGTGCGTCGCCCAGTCCACATGGCCAGGGCTGAGCAGCTCGAAGCCATAGTCATTTACGGCAATCGATACCGACAGGGGTTGCTGGCGGCTCACCCGCCAGGCAATCAGGTTGGCCAGGCCCAGGTTGGCCATGCGCCCGGCGAAGGGGTACAGGAACAGATGCCAGCCCTGGCGCGACTTGAAGGTCTCCGCCAGCAGCGTAGCCGTGGTGGGTAGAGCCGACCATTGGGCTTGCAGTGCCAGCAGCGGGCGCACGGCGCGCATTTCCGGGCCGGTAAAACGTTCGTGGGCGGCAGCGTCGAGCTGTTCGACCAGCGCATCGGCCAGCTCGCTCGACAAGGGCATGCGCCCGCCGTTCCAGCGTGCTATGGCAGCCTTGCGTGCGGTGCTGCGGCGTACGTAGGCGGTCATGTTTTCCACCCGCACCAGTTCCAGCACCCGCCCGGCGAACACCAGCGTATCGCCGGGCCGCAGGCGGGCGATGAAGGCCTCCTCGACACTGCCCAGCGTCTTGCCGCCGCCGCCCTTGCTCCAGTACTTGAGCTGCAGGCTGGCATCGCTGACGATGGTGCCGATGCCCATGCGATGGCGCCGCGCCAGGCGCTCGCTGGCCACTCGATAAACGCCGTCGGCATGGCGCTCGACGCGCTGGTAGTCGGGGTAGGCCGTCAGTGAACTGCCGCCGTGGCAGACAAAGTCCAGGGCCCACTGCCACTGGCTGTCGCGCAAGCCGGCGAACGCCCAGGTGCTGCGCACTTCGGCCAGCAACTGGTCGGCGCGAAAGCCACTGCCCAAGGCCATGCTGACCAGGTGCTGCACCAGTACGTCCATGCACAGCCGGGGGGAGAAACGCGCCTCGATGTGCCCAGCTTCCAGTGCCTGGCGAGCGGCTGCTGCCTCGACCAGCTCCAGGCTGTGGGTAGGTACGAGGGTTATCCGGGAGCGCCGCCCGGGGGCATGGCCCGAGCGGCCGGCCCGTTGCATCAGGCGTGCGATGCCCTTGGCCGAGCCGATTTGCAGCACCCGCTCCACGGGCAGAAAGTCTACCCCCAGGTCCAGGCTGGAGGTGCAGATCACCGCCTTCAGGCTGCCCTGCTTGAGGCTGCGTTCGACCCAGTCGCGGGTTTCCCGGGCCAGTGAGGCATGGTGCAAGGCGATCAGGCCGGCCCAGTCGGGGCGGCTTTCCAGCAGGGCCTGGTACCAGAGCTCGGCTTGGGCCCGGGTATTGGTGAACACCAGGCAACTGGCGCTGGCGTCGACCTCGCGGCTGACCTGGTCGAGCATTTTCAGGCCCATGTGCCCGGCCCAGGGAAACCGTTCTATGGCCCCGGGCAGCAGGGTATCGACCTGCAGTGCTTTGTCTTGACGGCCTTGCACCAGCAGGCCGCCCTCGGGCAGCAGCACGTCCCGTGCATGCTGCAGGTTGCCCAAGGTGGCAGACAAACCCCAGGTCGGCAGGCCAGGGTGCCAGCGGCGCAGGCGGGCCAAGGCCAACTGCAGTTGTACGCCGCGTTTGTTACCCAGCAACTCGTGCCATTCGTCGACCACGATCAAGCGCAGCGTGGCGAAATCGGCTTCGGCCTGGGCACGCGTCAGTAGCAGGGTCAGGCTTTCCGGGGTGGTGACCAGCACGCTGGGCAGGCGCCGCGCTTGCCGGGCCCGCTCGGCACTGCTGGTGTCGCCGCTGCGTACGCCGACACTCCACGGCAAACCCAGCTCATCGAGGGGCGCTTGCAGGGCGCGCGCAGTGTCGGCGGCCAGGGCACGCATGGGCGTGATCCATATCACCTGCATGGGGGCTGCCTGGCGCCCCTGTGCCTGGGCCTTGAATGCGCGCAGTGCCGCCAGCCACACCGCGTAGGTTTTGCCGGCACCGGTGCTGGCGTGCAGCAGGCCAGACTCGCCGCGCTCTACCGCCGCCCAGACCCGGCGCTGGAACGCGAACGGTTTCCAGCCACGTTTGCTGAACCAGGCGTTGGCGAGGTCGGTGGTGGGCATGGGGCGCAGGGTCCTTCGAAGGTTGTGCTTCTACAGACCACCCGCCGGCGGCAATGGTTTTACCGGATCAATTGCCCAACAGGTAACCGCTCCGGCACACCTGCTCGCCGGCCACATGGGCGATGACCATGCCCGAGGTAGCCATGCGCCGTACGCTGCGAGCGTACAACAGACCGGCCTGGCTATTGCGCACGGCAGTGACCCGGTCGCTGAGGGGGTCGATGACTTCGGCGATCAGTTGGCCTGCCGCCAGTTGCTGGCCTGGTTTGGCGTGGTACACCAGCAACCCACCCAGGGGTGTCGCCACCGGTTCTACGGCGGCCAGCGGTGTAGCCGGGCGCAGCAGGGCGGGGAGTGCCGGCTTGGCACCCTCGATAATGCCGGCATGGGTGAGGAAGTCGAGAATCGCCCCGCAATCCTTGCTGGCCAGTGCGTGGCTGACGTCGGCCTGCCCGCGCAACTCGACCGTGACCGAGCAACAGCCCAACGGGATAGGGAAGCGTTTGCCGAAGCGCTGCTGCAACTGCCACCAGACCAGGCTGAAGCACTCGTCGAACGACTGCCCGCCCGAATCGGTGGCCAGCAGGCTGGCCTGTGCACCCAGGTAGCGAGCCAGCGGCTCGATCTGCGGCCAGGCGTCAGGTGTTGTGTACAGGTGCTCCACCGCTTCGAAGTCGCAGTGCAGGTCCAGTATCAGGTCGGCATCGCAGGCCAGCCGTTGCAGGATCAGGCGCTGGGCCTGCAGCGGCGTACGCGCCGGGTGCGCGTCCAGCCCGCGGCGCAGGTACTCGCGGATCAGCGCAACGTTGTGGGCAGGGTCCTGGCTGAGGTGCTCTTCGATCTGGTCGCCGATGGTGTCCGACAGATCGACGAAATTACGGTTGAAATTCTCGCCACTCTGTAGCTCAAAGCGCCCCAGTGGCGCGTCCAGCAGCACCTGCTCCAGGCCAACCGGGTTGGCCACCGGCACCAGGATGATCTCGCGCTGCAGACGGCCCTGTTGTTCCAGTTCTGCCAGGCGGCGCTTGAGGTGCCAGGCGACCAGCATGCCGGGTAGCTCGTCGGCGTGCAGCGATGCCTGGATATAGACTTTGCCACCACCGCGGGGGCCGAAGTGGAAGCTGTGCAGTTGGCGGGTGATGCCCGGAACGGGTGAAAGCAGGTCGTGTGTTGAATGGTGCATGGTGGTCCTGGCTGCGTGGCGAAAACGGTCTGCGACACGGGTCGGCACACAGATAGAAGCACAGTTTTCGGCGTTGCGCCTGCACAGGGTTTGCCGAAACTCGGTGAGGGTGGGCTGCGCGAGCGAGCCCGCCCACACCGCGGCCACCCAGCCAGCAACCTACGCCAGCAAGGCCTGCAGCGTCGCCAGGTCGTCGGCCTCTTCCACCGGTTTGTCCAGGCGCCAGCGCAGCATGCGCGGGAAGCGCACGGCGATACCGCTTTTGTGCCGGCGGGACAGGGCGATGCCCTCGAAGCCTAGTTCGAACACCAGGGTGGGGATCACGCTGCGCACCGGGCCGAAGGTTTCCACGGTGGTTTTGCGGATGATGCTGTCGACCTTGCGCATCTCCGCGTCGCTGAGCCCTGAGTACGCCTTGGCAAACGGCACCAGTGCCCGCCCAGGCGTGCCGGCCGGGGCGTCCCACACGGCGAAGGTGTAGTCGCTGTACAGGCTGGCCCGGCGGCCATGGCCACGTTGGGCATAAATGAGCACGGCATCGACGCTGAAGGGGTCGATCTTCCACTTCCACCAGGTGCCCATGTCCTTGGTACGGCCCACGCCGTACAAGGCCTCACGCTGCTTGAGCATCAGGCCCTCGACGCCAAGGCTGCGGGATTGCTCACGCTGGCGGGCAAGGTCGGCCCAGTCCGGGCCTTCGAGCAGTGGCGACAGCAGGACCGGGGCAAGCGGGTGTTCTTCCACCAGGCGTTGCAGCTGGGTGCGGCGTTCGTGCTGCGGTCGGCTACGCCAGTCTTCGCCTTGCCACTCCAGCAGGTCGTAGGCTTGCAGCACGACAGGCGCGTCGGCCAGCAGCTTCTTGCCCAAGGTTTTGCGGCCAAGGCGCTGCTGCAGCAGCGCGAATGGCTGCACGGCCAGTTCCGTCGATGACTCGCCCGGCTTCCACACCAGGATCTCGCCATCCAGCACCACCCCATCAGGCAGTGTCTGCGCCAGGCCATGCAGTTCGGGGAAGCGCTCGGTGACCAGCTCTTCGCCCCGCGACCACACCCAAAGCTGGCCCTCGCGCTTGACCACCTGGGCACGGATGCCGTCCCACTTCCATTCGATCTGCCAGTCACTCGGCGGGCCGAGCAAGGCGTCGAACTGCTCGCTGGGCACCTGCAGTGGGTGGGCCAGGAAGAAGGGGTAGGGCTGGCCGCCGCGCTGACTGTGTTCATCGGCGGACTCCTCGGCGACCAGCTTGTGGTAGCTGGCGGCGTTGGGGCGGTGACTGATGTCGGTATACCCAACCAGCCGCTGGGCCACGCGTTTGGCGTCCAGCCCGGCCAGTTGCGCCAGCGCACGGGTGACCAGCAGCTTGGACACGCCCACGCGGAAGCTGCCGGTGATCAGCTTCAGGCACAGCATGAGGCTGGGGCGTTCCAGTTGCGCCCACAGCGCTGGCAAGCGTTCGCGGACCTGCTCGGGCGGCAGGCCTCGCAAAGGCAGCAGATGGTTTTCAACCCAGGCTGCCAAGCCTTCGTCGTTGCCTTCTGCATGCTGCGGCAGCAGCAATGAAATGGTTTCGGCCAGGTCACCGACTGCCTGGTAGCTTTCCTCGAACAGCCAGTCCGGCAGGCCGGCCATGGCCGTTGCCAGTTCGCGCAGCAGGCGCGTCGGCACCAACTGCCGAGGGCGCCCACCGGCCAGGAAATACACCGCCCAGGCAGCGTCTTCGGCGGGCGCGGTGGCGAAGTAATCAC
The DNA here is from genome assembly GCF_002454615.1 of Pseudomonas sp. UBA6699. Classification (NCBI taxonomy): domain Bacteria; kingdom Pseudomonadati; phylum Pseudomonadota; class Gammaproteobacteria; order Pseudomonadales; family Pseudomonadaceae; genus Pseudomonas; species Pseudomonas sp. UBA6699. The sequence continues at coordinate 55,677 of NZ_DKJF01000010.1, read as the reverse complement.
GCAGCGCTTCGAGCTTGGCGCTGGAAGTGGTCGCGTCCAGGCGCAGGTACAACGCAGCGAACGCTTTCATGGCGCAGGCTCGGGTGTGGCTGCATCGTCTTCGTCGCCGTACTCGGTCACGAAGGCACGGGCATCCAGGCCTTGTTCGTTGAGGTAACGCACCAACACATTGACCGAACCGTGGGTCACCATCACCCGTTCGGCACCGGTCTGGCTGATGGCCCAGAGCAGGCCTGGCCAGTCGGCATGGTCGGAAAGCACAAAGCCCCGATCCACACCGCGGCGCCTGCGCGTGCCGCGCAGCAGCATCCAGCCGCTGGCGAACGCGTCGCTGTAGTCACCGAAGCGGCGCATCCAGCTGCTGCCGCCGGCTGACGGAGGCGCCAGGACCAATGCCCGGCGCAGCATGGGGTCGTTGCGCGCGATATCGCCGGCATAGCGGGTATCGGGCAGATGCACACCGGCTTCACGGTACACCCGGTTGAGCGGTTCGACGGCGCCATGCACCAGGATCGGGCCGATGCTCGCGTCCAGGCCGTGCAGAATGCGCTGGGCCTTGCCGAAGGCGTAGCAGAACAGCACGCTGGCCTTGCCCAGCTCGCAATTGGCCCGCCACCAGGCATTGATGCCGGCGAAGATCTCGCTTTGGCTTGGCCAGCGATAGATCGGCAAGCCGAAGGTCGACTCGGTGATGAAGGTGTGGCAGGGCACCGGCTCGAAGGGCGTACAGGTGCCATCAGGCTCGACCTTGTAGTCGCCGGAGGCCACCCAGACTTCGCCCTGGTACTCCAGGCGCACCTGCGCCGAGCCCAGCACATGCCCGGCCGGGTGCAGGCTCAGGGTCACGCCGTGGTGCTGCAGGCGCTCACCGTAGGGCAGGGTCTGCAAATCGATGTGCTGGCCCAAGCGGCTGCGCAGGATGCCGGCGCCCGGGCTGGCGGTCAGGTAGTGGCCGTTACCGGTGCGGGCGTGGTCGCCGTGGCCATGGGTGATCACGGCGCGGTCCACGGGCCGCCACGGGTCGATGTAGAAATCACCGGGTGGGCAGTACAGGCCTTCGGGGCGGGCGATGACGAGGTCCATGGCGTAGGCGCTGGTTACCGAGAGTACTTGTTAGGAGCTCGGAACCAGCTTGGGAGTTCGAACCATTTCTTCAAGGGAAAGGGTCACAGGCTTCCATGCCCGGGTACGCTACTTGCCCGGCACCAGCGTCAAGCGCTGGTTGCCATACGCTCGCGCGAAGTTCTGCTGTTGCAGCGGCAAGCTCATGAAGCGCCCTTTGAACCAGGCATCCAGCCCATCGCTGTAATGGGCGCTGGCCGGGTTGCCGGACTGGCCACTGCTGGTCAGCACCTGCAGCGGTTCGGCCTGGCCGAAGTCGACGATCATGCGCGCGGAGGCGGGCAGGCGGGTGGTGAAGTCACTGCCCCAGGCGTAAGGGGTGAGCGCGAGGGTAGTGAAGTCGCCACCTGCGGCTTGCGGCGCACGGCTGAGGGCATCGCCCAAGCCATGGTAGGCCGGCGCCGGCCAGTGGTACTGGTGCAGCTTGCCCCATTGCCAGGCGCGGCGGTCGGCGCCCAGCTGCGCAGTGCCGGCATCCACGGCTGCCGCCAGGCTGCGGGCCAGAATGGCTGGCTTGTCTTCTTTCTGCGGGGTGTTGCGGTCGTCCCAGAACGGGCTGTCGTCGCGCCCCAGCAGGTGATCGGCCTGTGCCGAGAACGACAACCGCGCGTTGCTTACGAAGGCCTGCCAGGCAGGGCTGGACGCAGGGCCGAGGTCATCGAGGAAAGTCTGCCTGGCGACTTCCTGCAGGAACAGTTCATACAGCGCGGCGTCTGCCGATACCGGGCTCAGGCGACCGTCGAATGCCTTGAGCCGCGCCAATGCCTCGCGGGCCTTGTCGCGTTGTGCGCCTGGCAGGGCGTCGATTGCCTGCTTCAGCGGCTGGGCCATGCCGGGGGCGTCGAACATCTGCTTGAGCTGATTGGCCATTAGCGTGACCTGGTCGTTCTGCAGGGCCATCAGGCTGCGGCTGTCATGGCGGCCATTGCCAGCCAGCTGGGCCAGACGCTCGGCACGCTCAGGGTAGTACCAGGTGCTGGACAGCTGCATGCCATAGCCGCGTGGCTGGCTGCGCTGGTTGGCATGGCCGATCCAGCCAGCAGTGGGGTCCTGGTCGTACGGGTGCAGCATCGGGTCGGCGTAGCCGTCCCAGTCATAGCGCCCGTCCCAACCAGGGGAGGGCAGCAGGCCCTGGCCTTCGCGGCGGTTCGGGTAGCGCCCGCTGACCTGCCAACCGATGTGCTCGGGCTCGGCGAACACGAAGTTGAGGGCGGCCGCAGTGACCTCGCGGGTGCTGTCGAAGGCGCGCTCGAGGTTGCCGGCGCGGGTCAGGTCGAAGAGCGCATCCAGGCTCCGGTCGCCCTTGAACTGCGGCAAGTTCAGGGCCAGGCCCAGGCTGGCGTTGTCGGGCTGGGCCAGCAGGGTGCCGTGGCGGGTGTCATACATCACTTCGCGCTGTGGCCGCTGGCCGCGCACGAAGAAGGTTTCGCTGCGCGCGCGGGCCGGCACCCACTTGCCATCTGCCAGGTAGCTCAGCTGGCTGCCCTGGCGGCGCAGTCGTTCGAGGAACAGGTCCTGGTTGTCGGCCATGACTGCGCTGCTGCTCCAGGCCAGTTTGCCGTTGTAGCCGGCCAACACGATCGGCAGGCCCGGCAGCGACAGGCCGGCAACCTGGTACTTGCTGGTGTGGATCTGCACCGGGCTGAGGGCCCAGGCGGCGCGGCTGTCACTGGCCAGCAGGCTTTTGCCGCTGCGGCTGCGTTGCGGGCCCAGGGCCAGGTTGGCCGAGCCTGGGCTACCGAGCAGGTCGAGGTCGGCCAGCTTCTGGCTGGCGGCCGCCAGCGCCGGCAGCCCTGGCAACTGGCTGGCCAGGTTGAGGCCCTTGAGCTTGTCGACTTCGCTTGTGGCCAAGGGCTCGTCCGGTGCACCGGGCAGCAGCCAGGCCAGTTTGTCGCTGCCGACTTTCTGCGCCAGGGTCAGGGCGCTGAGTTCTTCCTGCAGGTTCACCGACTGGCTGAACGCATACAGGCAGAAAAGCAGCGCCGAATCTTCAGGCTTCCAGTATTCGGGGCGATAGCCACTGTTGGCCAAATCCGCTGGCAGCTTGTCGCGGTAGCGGAACAGGTAGGCATTGACCCCGCGTGCGTACACCTCGAAAAAGCGCTTGAGCCGTGGCGATGCGTCGGCGTATTGCTGGGCGGCGCTTTGCTTGAGGTTGGCGGCGCGCATCAGGCGGTCGATGTCGAGCGCGTCGCTGCCGGCCAGTTCCGCCAGGCGGCCTTGGGCCAGCAGGCGCATGGCGACCATCTGCTCGATGCGGTCGCCGGCATGCACATAGCCCAGGCTGAAAAGGGCGTCATGGAAACTGCTGCTTTCGATCAGCGGTGCGCCCATGGCATTGCGCCGCACCGAGACGTTCTGTGCCAGGCCCTTGAGCGGCTGCACGCCGCTGGCGGGTGGCACGCTGCCCTGGTAGCCGCCGGTCTGGCAGCCGGCCAGCCCAAGCAGGCCGAGCAGCGTGGCAGCGGTGGTGAACCGCGGGCGGAAGTGAGGAAAGGCGGCGGCGGCCATGGCAAGGGCTCCTGCAGGGCGAGGCGAGTTTGCAAAGGCGCTAAGGTAGTGAGCGCGCAGGCGCCATGCAAGGTCCCAGGTCGGTTTATTTGCCGGTGGCGGGTCAAACCTCGAAGTGCCCTGCCAGGGCGTCGGAAAAATGCGTGCAATTGATGCGGGCGTAACGCCGGTAATCACGGCTGACAGCGAACGCCGAGCCGGGCATCAGCAGGATCTTGTGCTGCTCCAGCTTGCGCATCAACGGCTGCAGGTCGGGCAGTTGCGGGTGGTAGACCCAGAGGAACATGCCACCCTGCGGCGCGATCTCGAACTGCCAGCCGCGCTCGAGCAGCAAACGCTGTGTCTGTACTTGCTGGCGGATCAGCCGCTGCTGCACATCTTTCATGTGCCGGGCGTAGGTGCCGTCCGACAGGATGGTGTTGACGAAACGCTCGCAAAACGCCGGCACCGCCACGCAGGTCAGCAGCTTGAGGCGGGTCAGCGGCTCGATCAGGTCTTGCGAGCAGGCGATGAAACCTACCCGTAACGACGCCGACAGGCATTTGGAAAAGCTGCCGACGTAGATGACCCGGTCCAGGTTGTCCAGTTCGGCAAACGTCTGGCGCACGGCCGGGCTGAAGTCGCCATACACGTCATCCTCCACCACGTAGAACTCGTGTTCCACGGCCAGGCGCAGCACGCTGAAGGCGTTGTGCGGGCTGATGTTGCTGCCAGTGGGGTTGTGGAAAGTGCTGTTGCAGAAAAACGCCTTGACCTTGTGCCTGGCCAGGTAGCTGCGCATCTCTTCTACGTCTGGCCCGTCCTGGGTTCGGCGGATGCCGACCACCTGGCCGCCGGCCAGTTGTATCAGCTTGATCAGGTTGCCGTTGCCCGGCTCGTCGACGAACACATGGTCACCCGGCTTGATCAGCAACCGGGCGACCAGGTCCAGGCCCTGGGTGGCGCCAAGCGTGGTCAGCAACTGGTTGGGGCGAACCTCAACCCGGGTCAGGCGTTTCATGTGCACGCACAGCTGTTTGCGCATGGGCAGGTAGCCCTGGATATCGCCGTACTCGGCCAGGGAGCTTTGCTCCAGCCGCGCCGTGCGCCGAATCGCCTTGGCCAGCAGCTCGGTGTCGCGCCACGCCGGGGGCAGCCAGCCGCTGCCAAGTTTGGTGTAGTGCTGGCCGCCCTGCAGCAGCCGGAACAGCGGGTCGCCGGCCATGCACTCGGGTTCGTGGATCACGTTCGCCTGCCGGCTGCGGTTGGCGACGAAGTAGCCGCGCCCTGGCGAGGCGGTCAGTACCCCTTCGCTGACCAGCTGGGCATAGGTCGAGACCACATCGTGGTAACTGAAATCGACCGCCGCCGTGAGCTTGCGAATGGAGGGCATGCGCTGCCCAGGCAACCATTCCCCTGCATCCAGGCGTTGCTTGAGCAATTGATGAAGGCTGCAGGTGCTCATGGCAGGTTCCCAACCGTTAGAAAAAAAAGCCTAACAGTTAACGGAAATGCTTGTCGACTGTTCGTTTGCACATGGCCATTACCTGCCACTATTCCCTCGTCGGAACTTTCGGCTGCCAGCCCTGGCAGCCCGTTTAACGTCTGTAAACACCAGACAACTGGATATCGAGCCGTGCACCCTATGGACATGCAATCAGCCGTCATTGCCAGGCTTCCTGTGCCTGAAGAACTGGAGTCATTCAACGTTGTAAAAAACCTTGTGACCTCGGCGTTACTGGAGTGCTGTTCAATTGAAGAATTCGAAGCGCTGAAACAAACCGATGTTATTGAACGGGTGGCGGAACAGGCCCATGACGACTTGTTGGCATTCGCCAGCAAAGACCCTGCCGCCGGCCGCGACCTGGTATTCATTGCCAGAACTTATACGTCCTATGCGGCGGTTTTGCATTATCGGCTTGCACACTGGGTGTACCGCCATGGCGCTTCGGTATATGGCGCCGGTGGGCAGTGCCTGGCCGCCATGATCTCGCGCCGCGGCAAGATGCTGTCGGGCGCAGAGATCCACTTCCGCAGCCGTATTGGCGCGCGCTTCATCATCGACCACGGCATGGGCACCGTCATTGGTGAAACCGCGACCATCGGTGACGACTGCTACGTGCTCGGCGGCGTCACCCTGGGGGCCCGCGGCATCAGCGGCAACCCTTCCAGCCCCCGCCACCCGACACTGGGCGACCGGGTTCAGGTCGGCGCGTTCGCCAGCGTGCTAGGGGCTATCCACATTGGTGACGGCGCCTTCATCGGGCCGGGCTGCATCGTTACCAAAGACATCCCTGCCGCCGCCCGGGTGCAGGTTAAAACATCATTGCAGGTGGTACTCGAGTCATGAATGCTCTGAATTACGAAGTTCTGCGCAATACCGAAAAACTGTATTACAAGGATCAATACCTGGCCGCTGCCAATACGCAAGTAACGCGCGTGCACAGCGACGGTATCGAGTTGCAAAGTACCGTGGCTTATCCGGAAGGCGGTGGCCAGGAAGCTGATTATGGAATCATTGAACTTCCGATCGGCAAGGTGCGTTTTGTCTGGGTCAAGAAACTCTATGGCAGCCCTATTCGCCTGGAAGGTTTCAAAGGCGGGAAACTGGGCGGCATCATCATTCACACCGTGCACCCGGACGACTTGCACTTACTCGATGAAGTGACTGTCGATATGCCCGCCCGTGTGAGCATCGATATTCAACGGCGCGAGCGGCTAACACTCTCTCACAGTGCCAGCCACTTCCTGTATGCCGCTGCCATCGGCGTGCGTGAGGAACTGAAGCAGTGGACCATCGGCTGCCACATCAAAGAGGACACGGCTCGGTTCGACTTTCTGGTCGAGGACGCCTTCACCGCTGAGGAGGTGATCGAGATAGAACGGCGCGCCAACGAACTGATCGGTGGCGACGCGCCCATCGAGCATTACGCCGTCGAGGGGCTGGAAGACGCACGCTTGTGGACCTACAACGGCATCGAGATTCCGTGTGGTGGCACCCACCTCGATTCGCCAAGGCGCATAGGGCGCCTGAGCGTGAAGCGCAAACGGCTGGGCAGAGGCAAGGAACGCCTGATCTGCGTGTTCCCGGATGCCGAAATCGACCTTAGCGCCTACCACGAGCATGCCTTATGAACACTACCCTGCCGCGGCGCACCTACCTGTACTTCACCGCCCAGTCGATCAACCTGACCACCGCCGTGATGTCGGTGACCATGGCGGCCATCGTTGGCGCCGCACTGGCCCCCGACGCCGCATGGTCGACGGTACCGTATGGGTTCCAGTTCCTGTGCCTGATGCTGGCAACCTACCCGGTTTCCAGGTTGATGAGCCGTATCGGCCGCAAGAAGGCCTTCATGCTGGGGGCCATTCCGCTGGCGGTGTCTGGTGTCAGCGGCTTTCTGGCGGTGGAGCACCAGCATTTTGCCACGCTGGTACTCAGCCACTCGGCGCTGGGTGTTTACATCGCCTTCGCCAACTTCAACCGTTTTGCCGCCACCGACAACCTTTCCCAGGCCCTCAAGCCAAAAGCCCTGTCGCTGGTCGTGGCCGGGGGCGTGATTGCCGCCGTGGTGGGCCCGACGCTCACCGAGTGGCTGCGTGACGTGGGTGGCTACCCACTGTTCTCGCTGTGTTATGCCGCGTTCATCGGGCTGGCGCTATTGTCGTTGCTGATTGCAGTGTGCCTGCCCAACGACACCGGCCTGGCCGCTGCAACCGGCAGCGCTGCCACGTCGGCCAGCAGCCGCAGCGAGCCTTTGAGCCCCAGCGTGTTGGTGGCAATGGCGGTCGCGGCGCTGGGCTACGGCATCATGAACCTGCTGATGATCCAGGCCTCGATGCACATGAAGCATATGCACGAAGACTTTACCGACGTGCGCCTGGCCATCCAGTGGCACGTGATCGCCATGTTCGCCCCGTCATTCTTCACCGGGGCGATCATCCAGCGCCTGGGCATCCGGACTACCATCTGCGCGGGCCTGGCGCTGTTGATCGGCTGCTCGGCGCTGAATATCTGGTCGCACAGCTACAGCATGATGACCGCGGCGCTGATCGCCCTGGGGCTGGGCTGGAACCTGACTTACGTCGGCGGCGGAGCCTTGTTGGCGCAGTCGCTGCAAAACAGCCCGGCAGCGATGCAGATGCAGGGCAAGAACGATCTGGGCATTGCCATCTGCGCCACCATCGGTGCGTTCAGCCCCGCGCTGCTGTTGAGCACAGTGGGCTGGGACGGCACCAACGCCATCTGCATGGCCCTGTGCATCGGCCTGCTGATCGCCACCGTTGGCCTGTTGCAGAGCAAGGCCTGCCTGCAGACTTCCATGGAAGGGAGCCGAAAATGAGCGAACTCATCAACGTCAGCGAGCGCATCTACACCAAGCTGGAAATGAACAACCCCGGTGGCAGCCACAAGTACCGCGCTGCCCGGCGCATAGTTGAGCACGCCGTGCGCAATGGCGACATCATCCCTGGGGTGACCACGGTCATCGAAAAAACCGGCGGCAGTTTTGGCTTCGGCTTGCTGGCGGCATGCCAAGCGTATCAGGTGGCCGTCGAGCTGGCGGTTGGGCTGAGTTTCAGCCAGACCAAGCGGGACTTGCTGGAATGCTTCGGCGCCCGGCTGATTGGCAAGGAAATGCTGATGGCCGGTGCCACGCCCAAGGACGTGGTGATGCACCACCTGGAAAACCAGGCCGCGCTGGGCAAGTCATACTTCTATACCGACCAGTTCAACAACCCGGTGGGTATCGAAGCGCACCGCTACCAGACAGCCAGTGAACTGGCGCTGCAACTGACCAACGCGGGCGCCGGCAAGGACATCCTGTTCGTTGGCTGCGCGGGCACGGGCGCCAGTTTCACGGGCATTACCCTGGGGCTGAAGGATCACGGTTTCGAGGTGTCGACAGTGCTGGTCGACCCCAACGGCTGTGACTCCAAGGCTGGCGTATTCACCGATCACCGCTTCGAAGGCATGGCGGTAGGCGTCAGCCCGCCATTCCTGGACTGGTCGCTGGTGGACGAACGGGCCCAGGTGCAGCATGCCGAAATGTTGGCAGCGCAACGTTGGTTCTACATGCAAAGCGGGGTCTTCGTCGGTAACACGGCCGCCGCCTGCCTGGCGGTTGTCCAGCGCATGGCCCAGCAGCCGCGCTATGCGGGGACCACCTTGGTGACCATCGCCTATGACGCCGGCCTGTGGTACCAGGACTTGCTGGGGGCGAACCGGCGCAAGGCCGCGTAGCGCCAGGCACGGCGGGCAGTGCTGGACCGGGGGCATGGTGCGCGAAGCAGGCGCGGCGGGCCATACCCCCACAGACGCGCTAGATCAGGCGCCGTGGCACTTCTTGAATTTTTTCTCGCTGCCGCACGGGCACGGGTCGTTACGGCCAACGTCCTTCAGGGCGTTGCGTACCGGCTCCTGATGGCCGTGGTTGCAGTGTGGGCCGTGGACATGGCCGTGGTCGTGGTGATGGTCATGGTCGTGGTTGCAGTCAGGGCCATGAACGTGGGGTTGCTGGGACATTGCAGGGTTACTCCGGGATGTGATCGCCGGGGATTATCTCACCACTGCGCGATAAGTGCAGGTCCCGGTGAATCAGCAGGCCAGTGGCCAGGTCGCCCTGCAGGGTGTAATGCAGCGGCTGCCCACTTTTCAGCAGCTTGGCCAGTGGCTTGAGTTGCCGCCAGAGGTTGGTGCGTGCGGTGATCTTGAAGGTCCGCCGGTCGTGGCCGCCTACGCTTCGCCACAGGCTGGTTTCATCCTGCACCAGCAGCAGGTCATTGAGCCGCACGGCATAGGCCAGGCTGCGAATGAACAGACGGCTGTCGTTGGGGTTGATGACCTCCAGGTGCAGTACGAATTCCTGCTGCAGCAACCTGGCCTTGACCGTTTCGACCTCGACCAGGTGCACTTCAGGCGGGCGCCAGTCGTCTGCGCTCCAACTGGCGCAGCCCGTCAGCAATGCCAGCAGCGAACCGAGCAGCAGCAGACGGGCGCGTTCGATCATGCTCGGTTCCCCATGTAACTGGCGCAGCATTTCTTGAACTTCTGCCCGCTGGCGCATGGGCAGGGGTCATTGCGCCCGGCCTTCAACGCGACCGTGGGGTCTATGAAGTACCAGCGCCCGGCGTGCTGGACGAATGCCGAGCACTCGCGGTGCTGGTGGTCGCCGTCCGGGTCGTGCCAGCGTGCGGTGAACGTGACAAAGGCATGCTCGGGCTGGCCGCCCAGCACCTGCGCGCTTTCCACTTCCAGCCCCAGCCAGGTGCTCTGGGCGCTCCAGGCGGCCATGCCGGCGCGGTCCAGCTGGGCCTGTTGGGCGGGCAGGGTGGTGGCGACCAGGTAGTCGACCAGGCCCAGCACGTAGGCACTGTAGCGTGAGCGCATCAGCGTCTGGGCATCGGGTGCGGGGGTACCGGCATGGTAATGCCCACAGCAGGCATCAAGCAGGTTGCCACTGCCACAAGGGCAGACCGAGACACTCATCATCACCACCAGTACTTGCCAAAGTTTTCCGGGTTGGCCCAGAACTGAGTGGGGCATGGTGGCAGGTCAAGCGTAGCGGGCTTCATAGAGGACCTCAAGGAGTTTGGTGACAAAGCTGGTGACAGTGTTGGTGACAGGCAGCGAGACCGCAAGGGCGAGTTAACTGGGGTCCTTAACGCGCCCACGGGCACCCACGCGAGGGCCTATGGGGGAACCTGCGCGGGAAGTCTTGTAATGGTGACCTTTCAGATTTTTCTGTCAGATTCTCAAGGGGGCCTGTGAGTCCACAACCAGAACCCCAGTTGAACGGCCAGACAGACCCAGTAGAGGGCCTGTAGGTGGTCCATGGGGTTCTCCTATAGAGATTAAAATGACTTGTGAAAACGAACGTCTGTGAGTTCGTGATGTTGAGCTACTTCAAGGAGGCGCTCATAGGAATGCGGCCAGCTCTTTTGAGATTGGTCATCAGAAGCACCTGATTGAAGTAATGCATAGCATAGCGCTGCATGTGGGGTCAGAGACTCAACAGGAACCTTAGTGACGACTCGCTTGCCCTTGTAGGTGTAACATAGCGTGACACTCATCGTAGGTCCTTGAGATTCGAGTTATTCCACAAGCATAGACCCTTAGCTTCTGGTTACGAAAGTATTTATTCCTGCTTAGATTCTAAGTCCAAGCTCGCCAGCTCGCTGAAGTGTCAAATGGCCTTTTCTGACGGCAGCCTTTAGGCCCCTTTGAGTATTCTTGTGGGGAGCCTTCATTGCTTTCCAATCGCACTTGTCGTTGAAGGTCATGCGCTTGAGGATGTTTGCACCATGGTCATTGCCCAGTGAGGCCATCTTGTCGGCCACCAGTGCAGCTACCTCCGGCATCTCAAGGATCGCCTCGAAGGCGTCATAGACCATCGTCTCGAACTCACGAGAGACCCAGCCCGCATAGGCAAGAGCTGCTCGTTTGTTGGCGTGGGTCACTGTAACTGCACCAGCCTTAGCGGAATGGGAAAAACCCATTTCCCTCATGTATTGGCCTTCCTTCAAGTTGTTCCATTGGCCCGGTTGCTTGCCCTTTGGCAGCTTCAGGGTTCGCCAGATGTCTGTCAGGTCCCATTGGCCCCGGTCGTTTGCCTTGAAGGCGTGGCCTTCGATGATGATGACGTGACCGGAATGCTTGTGTTTGATGTCGATGCTCATTGGTCTTTTCCTCTTGTTTGCTCCCTCAAGTTCGCTCCCACGGGCAGCCGAAAGACCCGACCAAGGGTTCTGCCGGTGGCATGAAGGAACAAACAGGAAGACTTTCGTTTAGGTGTGCCCAGCGACGGGCAGTATTGGTTTGCGCGTCCATTTTCTGGATGCACAAAGACGGGCTGAGATTTCAGCTCGTTGAAGCGGTGCCCCTGCCGGTCCCTCTTTAGGTCCGGCCTTACGGGGCTACTTACTGGATCACTCGGCGGTCAGCTTCACATTGGTGACCAGCGGGAACGGCACTTGGACGGTCTGGAGACCATCGGTAGTCAGTTTCACCTTGACCATGCCATTGGCGATGATGTCCACCACAGCCATGATCTCAAGGTCCCAGCCTTGGGCGTTCGGATTGCGGGTCGCTTCGATGCGCCACACGCTGCCGTCTTGGCGCTCACGGTAGCTCAGCGAGGTGAACAGCTTGGGCAACATGAAGATGCCATGGTCAGTCCCGGTGTACGGCTGTACGCCTGCGCCAATGAGTTCCTCGATAGAACCCAGACCAGCACGCTGAGCAGCACGCTCAAGGACAGCCACCAGCGACACTGGGAGCAGGATCACGAAGTCACTCAACGAGGTGCCCACAGTCTGGTTAACGTGGGTCGTCAGGATGTCGATGAGGTCCTCAGCGATCTCGACAGGCTTGCCCGTAGGCTTGCCCTCGGTGAAGCTCTCAGTGCTTGGGGCAGTCGCCAAGATGGCAGCGACCTTACCGGCTGCGCTGTGCTCGATGTCACGGAGCATCTTGTCAGCGGTTTGCTCCATGGACTGGACGGTGAAGCCTGCCATCAGATTGTGGTCGAGGATGGTGGCACGGTGGCTGATGACCAATGCCGTGTCGGTGGCCTCAGTGAAGATCACAGAACCGGCCAGGACTTCACCCTTGTCGATGGTCTGGTTGTCCCAGTTCTTGCGCGGGTCGAAGGTGACGGAGCGGTCGGCCATGGTGATGATCTGTTGCCCAGTGGCCTCAGAGCCAGCCGGACGGAACTCACAAGGGGTGGCCTCCATGGCAGCCTCTCGCCACTCATCGCCGTTCAAATAGTCCTCAGCGGCCTCCACAAGGGCCTCCACATAGACGGACACATCGGTGGCCGCTTGGGTCTCTGGGCGAACATCAGCAGTGTTGAATCGAATCGACCCAGTGTGCTCATCGGTGATGGCGGTAGTGTAGGTCGAAGGTTTGGTGTACTGGAATGGCTTAGTCATGGTTGTTTCTCCTGAATAGATGAATGAAGTGGTTGTGTGTCGAGGTGCTGTTACCAGCCAGCGCTATTGGCACGGGAGGCGGCACGGATACGGGCACCATGCTCACGAATGGCAGCGGCTCGGGCTTCCTTATCGGCCTTCGCTTGGGCGATCTCACGAGGTGTGTACTCACGGCAGCGCTCTTGATGCCAACGGGCCTCAGCCTCTCTCTGAGCCTTCTCTTGGGCCTTCTGGTGCTGGTCTTGGCGGTACTCTCGGGCAACTACAGGAATCGCTTGGAGTGACAGACCGGCCTCATCGAACGCCTTAACGATCTCGAATTGCTGGCCCTTAACGGTCCCGCATTGGGCGACCAGCATGGGCAACATGATGTTCTCGACGTACTCACGGTTAAGGGTCTGGCCCGACACGGTGACTTCGTTCTTCAGGACTTTGGTGATGGTGATTTTCATGGTTGGGTTCTCCTATTGGGGACCCTTTGATTCGTCCTTGCGCCATAGACGCGCACGACCAGACGGCCAAGGAGAAAGCCTTCGCGGGCATCTTCAAGGACGATCAAAAGGTTCTGGGTTTCAAGTGGTATTGGTGTTGATGACGCTGATTCAGGACATGGCAAGCCTGAAGGGCATCTTTGAGAGGACCGTGGCGACGGTCAATGACGGGCTGTGAGGACCACAGGCACGCCACAAATGACATGGTAGAAACGGAGCAGGTCGAGACCGGTAGCCGTTAGGGTTTCTTCAAGGGGACCCATGAGGAACGCTCCCAGCTTGCCCGACACATACTCAAGGCAGCTCTCATATCCTTTACTGGTCCGTAGACCGATGTTCTTGAGATTGAAGACAGCGAGGCGATGGCGACCAGTGGGCATAGCTGCCTCAATAGACAACAGGGTCTCTTGGCGTCCTTGTGGGATGCCGTCAAGTACAAGGTGGAATTTCATATGGACCTCCTTTGAGGTGACTGATCGAACAGGGATGTTATGGTCGCAAGACCAATCCCTAACTCAGAGGAATCTATTAGATTATCTTTAAGTTCTTATTGTTAGATTGATTTAAAGATAATAATAATAGAGTTACTCAAAGAGTAATCTTTAAGTAAAAGGCCCCCGTACAACTTGAGCGATGCATGGCGGCCCCAATTCCATGCACGGTCTCTCCAACGGTGTCCTTTGTGGGCATCGCTTCATGGATCGACAATATCAAGCTGTGCTCCTTCCTACTGGAGCCAGACGCTGGGGTCTGCTTATCGGGGACTGTTGGCGCTGGCTCGCATCACCGCAATGGTGGCTGGTCTCTTGTCGCTTGGTCGTCGCTGATCGGTCCTCGAGGAACCGGTAGGTGGCGAGAGATTTTTTCTTGCTGTTCTCTGCCTACTGCCATAGTGAGGGTATTTGTCCTCCCTATTGACACGCTGGAGAAAGACTGAGCGAATTAAGCGTTGCGTGCATATTCGCCGTGGTAGCGCTTGCGAATCTGATCTACATATCTGGTAGCCGCTCGGACATTTGCAAACCAGACCACGCCGGGCTTGTCGTCTCCAATAGAAAGCCTGACGCCGAATTGACTTCCCTGCTGGAAGATACCCTTGGGAAGTCCATCGGCTTTCTTACGGCACTTGGAGTTCCAAAGGTTCTCCTGCTGGGTACAGGTGCGCAGGTTCTCAACCTTGTTATTCAACTTGTTGCCGTCAATGTGATCGACAACAAGCTCGGCAGGGTCGATGCCGGTGTGCATAAAGAAGATGACTCGATGGGTCCGGTAGAACTGGCCGTCAAACTTCATTCGATAGTAGCCGTCGCTGCCCATGCTCACGACTGGGCCGACTCGACCGTTTCGACCACGGGTGGCCTTGATGCGGGAGAGACCCGAGGGACTCGCCGGGTCGATCTTGTAGATTTCTTGAAGGGATTCGAGGGATGGCATCGCGGTGTAGCTGGACATGGTGTTGACCTCCTATGGCTGTGTGGGTGTGCCATAGTGAGGGTCTATATGTGGTGTTCGGCCTCACCAATCAGATACTACATATTGTGCCCTTCAGTTCCACCAGTTCACCACGGAGCAGCTTCAGTTCGTCCATGATGCCCGCAGCGATTGGGTCGGTGGACTCGGAGGCGTCATAGCGACCGGTCTTGCGGATGCTCGGGAGGACTTCCTCGGTGACCCACTTGCGGAACGGCTCAGACTGGGGAGCGTGACCACGGAGCAGCATTGCGTACAGCTCAGACTCAGTGAAGATCACCGTATTGGAGCGAAGGCGGCGACCGTGAATGTCTGTTGGGAGACTGATGCAGTTTTCTTGGATCAGTGTCGAGAGTTGGTGCCCCGCCCCAAACCCCTGCCTTGCGTTGCGGATTGACTCAGCTGGGTGTTTCAAGCCAGCCGCTCGGGCTACCTGAGTCGCCACGAACAGCAAGTCATGCTCAGGGTGACCCACGAGGACATCCAGCTCGATGCCCATGAAGTTGCGTTTCTCAAAGCAGGCCTACCAACAAGTGGTAGACCCTTCATCGCCTTACTTAGCGGCCAGTGTAAACGCCTTCACCAGTGCCTCATGGAGCGTCCCCACAGGAACCCTCTGAGACCCCGCGTAGAGGTCGTAAGTGATGTTCCCTGAGCTGTGCCCGGTGATGCTCTGAGCGATGACCTCAGGGGTCGCAGCGGCCTTCAGCAGACCTGACAGAGAATGCCTCAGCGAGTGGAACGACTGGTCACTGCCTGCCTTCAATCCCAGAGGCTCACGTAGGGCCTCATTGAGCGGCTTGTTGAAATAGTGAGCCTTCGCCTTGAACAGCTTGCCGGGTTCCGATGCGACCCACTCAAGGAAGGTCTTTAGGGAGAACCCATAGGCCCCATCGACCAGAGGGACTTGCCGGATGGAGAAGTCATTTTTCAGGGTCTTTCCCTTCTCGTCCTTGTTGATGTCGATGACGGTAATCCCGTCCACTTGCTTTATGTCGTCCTGAGTCAGTTGGTACAGCTCGCCAATACGGGCACCTGTGAGGACTCCCAGAGACAGCGCCCAGCGCTTCCAGTCGGTCACAGGCAAGGTATTAGCGTGGTCCATGATGGTCGCCACTTCCTCACGGGAGAACGGTCTACGCTCGCTTTCAGCGCCCCTCTCAATCTTCAGGTCCTTGTCATAGGAGCGTTCGATATAGCCGTTGTTCTTTGCCCAGTCCATGACGGTCGATAACTGGCCCAGTAGCTTGTTGACAGTCAGAGGCTTTCGGCCCTCCATGACTCTCTCTTTGAGCGCCACCATGTCAGCCCGTGTGTGGGTCCTGATGTCGAGGTCTCCGAGAAGCGATGAGAGGGTCCTACAGTTCGATGTCACTGCCTTATGTGTGTCACCTGTCACGTTGCCTTGGCGTTCCTTCAGGAACATCTCAGCGAGGACCTCGAAGGTAATCGGGTTTGTCGAGGACGCATTTACAGATAGGGACACGGAAGGGGCTACAGACGTGCTACAAGACAGCTCCCCAATGATCTCCGTGAGTTCCTGAGGACGACCCTCAAGACGCTCCTGAGCAGCCCTGAGCACTCGTTGCCCGGTGCCGATGGCCCGGTGTTGGTTCATATTGAATCGACCCAGCGAGGCAGCCTCAGCGAGGTGGTGGCTCATCTGGTCATAGATTTCCATGTAGAGGCCCCGTGAGTCCTCGCTATGGCCCTGTAGGGCATCCTCAGCGATCTCCTTGAGGCGTTCCTTGAGGTCCTCCCACGAAGCCTCAGGGCGGTCGAGGTGGAAGACAGCCAGTGTCTTGAGGATGTCCTTTGAGAACTGCATAGCGGTTGGCCTATCGGTGGAACGGAGAGAGATGGCGAGACTACGGGTTGAGCATCCCCGAGGGCGAACCCTCAGGTAATAGATTCCTGACCGTCTGTAGTGCCAGACCGAAAGGGCCTGAGATGGTCGTTGGTGACAAGGCTGGTTACAGGCTGGTGACAGTTGGCCCTGCTCGGGCATAGCAATGCTGGTGGTCATGGTGAGGTAAGCCCTTGATATTCATGGGTTTACCACCAGTACTTCCCAAACATTTCCGGGTTGGCCCAGAACCTGGCGTTGAGCCAGTCCGGGACCTGCTTGTAATCATGCAGATCATAGGTGAACAGGCTCAACACCTGCTCATCGCGGCAGAATTTCTCGCTGGCTGACAATGCCAGGGCGAAAAAGTCGGTGTCCTGCCAGCTGCACGCCGCCAGGTCGGCCAGCACGGCAACCCGGCTGGCATTGAGGTTGCGAATGCCGCCCAGCAACTCCAGGCCGGTTCGCTTGGGCAGGTGTTCCAGGCAG
Organism: Pseudomonas sp. UBA6699; assembly: GCF_002454615.1. Lineage (NCBI taxonomy): Bacteria > Pseudomonadati > Pseudomonadota > Gammaproteobacteria > Pseudomonadales > Pseudomonadaceae > Pseudomonas > Pseudomonas sp. UBA6699. Next base: position 38,835 of record NZ_DKJF01000010.1, on the reverse strand, counting down.
TCCACCAGCAAGGCCAGGTCGAAACGCTGGGCTGCCAGTTCGGCAGGCAGTGGCCCTGGCGCAGCGGTAGCGATGGTCACCTGCGGGTGCGCTTGGGCAAAGGCGTCCAGCGCCGGGAAGCGGGTGCCCACCAACAGCAGGCGTTGCGGGATGAAGCGTTCGAGCAGGGCCGCCAGGGCCTGCTGCGGAGTACGTTGGGAAAAACCTGCGGTCATTGCCAATCCTCGTTCAAGTCGTCCAAGACTAGCCGGCTGCAGCGTGCGGGCATAGAGGTATGTGACCGCGTCGTGGCTAATTGCTGGCAGCATTGGAATGCGCGGTCTTTACTCCCAGAGATCGGCCTTATGCCGATTCCCCCTAGGAGAAGCAATGAAATGAGCATAGTACGCACAGCGTTACCCCTGGTACTGCTCACCAGTGTGTTGACTGGTTGTGCAGGTTTGCAAAAAACCGACTGGCCTAAATGTGCCGCCGTCGGGGGTGTCGGTGGCGCCGCGCTGGGCGCTATCGAAAGTTCCAGCTGGGCTGGCTGGGGCGCGTTGCTGGGCGGCGGCCTGGCGGCAGGTTATTGCTGGGCCCATGGTGATGGCGACGAAGATGGCGATGGCGTGCCGGACAGCCGCGACAAGTGCCCGGGCACCCCACGGGGTGTGCAGGTCGATGCCAACGGTTGCCCGCCAGCTGCGCCGGCGGTGGTCGAGGAAGTGGTGGTGGTGGAGAAGGAAGAAGTCATCGTCATTCGTGATGTGCACTTCGAATTCGACTCTGCACGCCTGACTGCCACTGACAAGGAGCGCCTCAACACGATTGCCACGCGGCTGAAACAGGAAGCGCCCTCTGCCCGCCTGAGTGTCAGCGGCCATACCGACAGTGTCGGCTCCGACAGCTACAACCAGAAACTGTCCGAGCGCCGTGCCCACTCGGTGACCGACTACCTGGTGCAGAGTGGTGTACCGCGCAGCAGCTTCGTTTCGGTGGTAGGTGCCGGTGAAACCCAGCCGGTGGCCGACAATGCCACGGCCGAAGGGCGTGCCATGAACCGCCGTACCGAGATCAAGATCCAGCGCTAGCTCGGCGTGCGCCCGTGCCTTGGGCAGTGGCACGGGCGCTTTCTCAGCGCCGCCGACAATGAAACCGAGGAAAGGCGCGCGCGCAACCGACGGGTGGAACTGCACCTCAGCTGACGGGTGCTGGCGCCTGCCTTGGCATTGCAGTTAATGTGGAGCGCACGGCCGGTGCGAACCGGCCGGCACGCCATAACAACAATCAATGGGGGCGGGGTATGAAGTTCATCCTGGGCCTGGGCAAGGTCCTGACAGTCGCATTCTGGGGCGTGGTGTTGTTCAACCAGTTGCTGCCCCAGCCGTTGCCTTTCAATCTGCTGATCAATGCCCTGGGCATCGTTGTGCTCAGCCTGCATCTGCTGGAAATTCTGTTCTTCAATGGCAGCTTGCGCGGGCGCAGCCACCGTTGGTTCGATCGCCTGCAAATTCTGTTGACGGGGATATTCCACGTCATGTCCATTCCCCGTGCGCAGGAGGCGCTGCGAAATGCGTAATCTGATACTGCTTGCCCTCTTGGCTGCCCCCTTTGCCCACGCCGAAAGCCTGGAGGTTGCTGCCAATTCCATGCTGCGCCTGCCGAGCAAGTCGGCCAGTGTACACCTTGAGCATTTGCGTGTTGCCGATGCTGCCACCCTGATGCTGCCTGCGTCGCTGGCGCAATTGAAGGTCGACCAGTTGGAGCTGGGGCGTGATGCGCGGATCGTCGTGGCCCCTGGCGAGCAGCCGTTGCTGATCGACGTGCGTAGCGCGCGCCTGGGCGAGGGCAGCGAGTTCAGTGCCACCGGCGCTGCGGGCAGCTACCAGCGGGCAGCCCGCCCCGGTCGTAGCCTGGACCTGGTACTGGCGGAGCTGGATGCCCAGCAGCTGGTCATCGACGCCCGGGGCGGCGCCGGTGCACCGGGCTACGCTGGGCTCGACGGCGGCAATGGCCAGGCCGGCGGCTGCACCTGGGGCCAGGCCAGCCGCGGGGCCAATGGCGATGATGGCGGCAACGGCCATGATGGTGCAGCAGGTGGGCGCATACGCCTGAGCTTGCCGCAAGGCTTTGCCCAGGAGCACATCGTCGTGCGCCTCGATGGCGGGGCGCCGGGCAAACCCGGTGAGCCTGGCAAGGCCGGCAAAGGTGGGGCGAGCAAGGGTTGCCTGGTGTACCGCACCGATGCCGGTGCCAATGGCCGACCGGGGCAGCCTGGCCAGCCAGGCTTGGCGGGGGCGGCGGGCGAGCTGATCCTGCAGCGCCTCTGAACCGTGCGCAGGGGCCTGGGTGCGGCGTTGTCGCCATGGGCCCCACCCACCGGCCGCGCAGGCAGCCCGCCAGGCGAAGGGCTGCCTGCAATCAGATCACCAGCCGCGAACTGGCCACCGCGACCACGGCCAGCCCCAGCAACAGGTTGATGCCCACCATTCGCCGAATGCGGGCCAGCACCGCCGCACCCGTGGGCCAGTCCTGCGCCTGTACCGCCGCTTTCAACTCTGGCAACAGCAAGGCCTGGATGCGCATGAACAAGGCGAACATGGCGATCCCGCCGCCGATCATCACGTGAACGTACTTCGGCGCAGTCTCGAACCCGCTGAAGCGCAGGTGCAACATGCCGATACCACTTATCGCCAAGATCGCCACCGCCAGCCAGACCCAGACGAAGAAGCGTCGGAAAACTTCCACCCACAAGCGCAGGCGCGCAGGCCCCTCAAGGGCTGTAACCGTGGCGGGGCGCAGCACCAGCCAGGCGAAGAACATGCCGCCAACCCATACCAGGGCGGCCAGAACATGCAGTGTGTAGGGCAGGGTAAAGGCGAGCATCCGGATCTCCATGCGGCACGATAGGCAATAGCGGGGTATGATAGCCGCCCCATGCGAAACACTGAAAATATATCCAGCCCTACGGGCGTCTGCAGACCATGATCAGCAACGAACTCAAAGCCACCATCCAGGGCGCCTATACGCGTTTTCTCGAAGCCAAGAGCCTCAAGCCGCGCTATGGCCAACGCCTGATGATCGCCGAAGTGGCCAAGGTGCTTGGCGACATTCCCTGCGACGATGAAGGTCGCCGTGCCGGCGAGCCTGCCGTGGTGGCGGTGGAGGCGGGCACCGGTACCGGTAAGACGGTCGCCTATGCGTTGGCCGCGATTCCGGCCGCCAAGGCCGCCGGCAAACGCCTGGTGATCGCCACCGCGACCGTGGCCCTGCAGGAGCAGATCGTCATCAAGGACCTGCCCGACCTGATGCGCAGCAGCGGGCTGAACTTCAGCTTCGCCCTGGCCAAGGGCCGTGGCCGCTATCTGTGCCTGTCGAAACTCGACATCCTGCTGCAGGAAGGCCATGCCCAGTCGGCCACTGCCCAGCTGTTCGAAGAAGAAGGCTTCCACATCGAAGTCGATGAACGCAGCCAGAAGCTGTTCAACAGCATGATTGAAAAGCTCGCCGGCAACCGCTGGGACGGTGACCGTGACAGCTGGCCCGAGGCCCTGGAGGACCAGGACTGGGCCCGGCTGACCACCGACCACAGCCAGTGCACCGGTCGCCACTGCCCGAACTTCCAGCAGTGCGTGTTCTACAAGGCCCGTGAGGGGATGGGCAAGGTCGATGTGATCGTCACCAACCACGACATGGTACTGGCCGACCTGGCCCTGGGCGGCGGCGCGGTATTGCCCGATCCGCGCGATACCCTGTATGTATTCGACGAAGGCCACCACCTGCCAGACAAGGCCATCGGCCATTTCGCCCATTACTCGCGGCTTCGCTCCACCGCCGACTGGCTGGAGCAGACTGCCAAGAACCTGACCAAACTGCTGGCCCAGCACCCGCTGCCGGGGGACCTGGGCAAATACATCGAGCAGGTGCCGGAGCTGGCGCGGGAAGTCCGCACCCAACAGCAGTTCATGTTCACCCTGTGCGAACAGGTCGCCGACTTCCGCCCGAGCGAGGACACCGAAGGCCGAGAACGGCCGCGTTACCGCTTCGAAGGTGGCGTGGTACCGGAGCAGATCCGCGAGGTCGGCATCGAGCTGAAAAAGGGCTTTGCCCGGCTCAATGATCTCTTCACGCGGCTGGCCGACCTGCTCAAGGAGGGCATGGACGGCGAGGTCAGCATCGGTATCGCCAGCCACCAGGCGGAAGAGTGGTACCCACTGTTCGGCAGCCTCGTCACCCGTGCCCAGGGCAACTGGGAGCTGTGGACGGCCTTTACCGCCGAAGACCCGGAAGACAGCCCGCCGATGGCGCGCTGGCTCACCCTGGCTGAAAGCGGGGCGTTGTTCGACATCGAAGTCAACGCCAGCCCCATCCTCGCTGCCGAAATGTTGCGCCGCAGCCTGTGGAGCGTGGCCCATGGCGCGCTGGTGACCTCGGCCACACTGACCGCGCTGGGCAAGTTCGACCGCTTCCGCATGCGCTCGGGGTTACCGCGCGATGCCGTCACCTGTGTGGTGCCCAGCCCGTTCGTGCATGGCGATGCCGGCCTGCTGCGGGTGCCTGACCTGCAAGCCGACCCGCGCGACGCTACCGCGCATACGGCGGCGATCATCCGTGAGCTGCCGGGTATCGTCGAAGGGGCCCGGGGTGCGCTGGTGCTGTTCTCGTCACGCAAGCAAATGCAGGATGTGTTCGACGGCCTGGACCGGGACTGGCGCAAACTGGTGCTGATCCAGGGCAACCTGTCCAAGCAGGAAACCCTCAACAAGCACAAGGCCCGGGTCGACGATGGCCAGCACAGCGTGCTGTTCGGCCTGGCCAGCTTTGCCGAAGGGGTCGACTTGCCGGGGGCCTATTGCGAGCACGTGGTCATCGCCAAGATTCCGTTCTCGGTGCCCGACGACCCGGTCGAAGCTGCCCTGGCCGAATGGATCGAGGCCCGCGGCGGCAACCCGTTCATGGAAATCGCCGTGCCCGACGCCTCGCTCAAGCTGATCCAGGCCTGCGGTCGGTTGCTGCGTACTGAACAGGACCGCGGCATCATCACCTTGCTTGACCGGCGCCTGGTCACCCAGCGCTATGGCAAGGCTATTCTCAATGCGCTGCCGCCGTTCCGGCGGGAGATTTCCTGATCGCCGGAGCACTTGCTTCGGCGCGCTGTCCATTACTCAGTCCTGGGCCATGACGGCCCTGAAGGAGAGCCCCAGCCTTATGGTCCGCCGTACCCTGCCCGCTGTTTTCGCCCTGTTGTTCAGCTCGTCCGTATGGGCCGGGCAGCAGACGCTGTTCAGCTTCGTGCGCCCGGCCTCGGTGGTCAACGTGGCGACCGAGGATGCCGGTATGCCGCAGTACAACGCAGAGCAGACGGCCGAAGGCGAGGTGCTGCGGCGTGTGGTGTTCAACCCGGCGCAGCGGCCGACCTTGCGCCTGAGCCCGCAAAGTGGTGTGTGGGACTGGTCCAGCGGCAAGTTTCTTACCTTGCGCCTGCAAAGTGCCATGGACTGGGCGCTGACCGTGGATGTCACGGTGCAAGGCAGCGATGGGCGCACCCTGACCAGCCGTATCGATTTGCCGGCCGGCCCGGCGCAAACCGTGATGGTGCCGCTGACCGCCAGCTCGCCGTTGAGCCAGGGCATGCGCGCAGGCCCCCCCATGCCCTGGCTGCACGGCGGCCAGCGGCTGCTGCTGACCAGCAGCGCCGGCGCTGTAGACCTCAAGCAGGTGGCCTCGGTCAGCTTGAGCATTCCCGGCCCCAAGGTCGCCCAGAACCTGCTGATCGAACGGGTGGGCATTCAGGATGACGACCAGGCCCATCAGGCGGCGTACCGTGAACTGATCGATGCCTATGGGCAGTCCACGCGTGGCAGCTGGCCGGAAAAGGTGGCCAACGACGAACAGCTCAAGGCAGCCGCCACCCGTGAACAGCAGCAACTCAAGGCTTGGCTGGCCGAGCGCGGCAAGCAGCAGTTGGATGCCTATGGCGGCCTGCTGGCGGGGCCGGCCTTTGCTGCCGAGGGTTTTTTCCGTACCGAAAAGCGTGATGGCCGCTGGTACCTGATTACCCCTGATGGCCACCCGTTCTATTCGCTGGGTGTCAATGCCGTGGCCGCCGACGGCGGGCGTACCTACACCGCCGGGCGTGAGGCCATGTTCAAGGCACTGCCGGGAGAGGGCGACGCCCTCGGAGCGTTCTACGGTGAAGGCAACAACGACGACGGCAATGCGTCCTCGCAGGGGCGCAATTTCAAGAAAGGGCGCTGGTTCGACTTCTATGCAGCCAACCTGCAGCGGGCCTATGGCAAGCCCTGCCCGCCGGCGGCAACAGCGCAGCCGGCCGCTTGCCCACCGCTGGTAGTGGACACTGGCCGTTGGCAGGCGCATGCGCTCGACCGTTTGCAGGCCTGGGGTTTCAACACGCTGGGCAACTGGAGCGAGCCTGCCCTCGGCCAGGCCAGGCGCATGCCCTACACCCTGCCGCTGTCGATCGTTGGCGATTACGCCAGCATCAGCACCGGCATGGACTGGTGGGGCCGCATGCCCGACCCGTTCGACCCGCGCTTTGCCATGGCCACCGAACGCGCCGTGGCCATTGCTGCCCGTGATCACCGTGACGATCCCTGGCTGATCGGCTACTTTGCCGATAACGAGCTGGCCTGGGCCGCACCGGGTAGCGAGCCCAAGGCCCGTTATGGCCTGGCCTACGGCACATTGCGCCTGACCACCGACGTGCCTGCCAAGCGCGCCTTCCTCAAGCAGTTGCGTGACAAGTACCGCAACCAGGAGGGGTTGTCCAAGGCCTGGGGCATCGAGCTGAACGCCTGGGAACTGATGGAGGATCCAGGCTTCGAGGCACCGCTGCCCAGCCCGGAGCACCCGGAAATCGAGCGGGACTACCAGCACTTCCAGCAGGTGTTCGCCGAAACCTACTTCAAGACCATTTCCGATGCCTTGAAATGGCATGCACCCAACCACCTGTTGCTGGGGGGCCGTTATGCCGTGAGTACGCCAGAGGCGGTCAACGCCTGCGCCGAGTTCTGCGATGTACTCAGTTTCAACTTTTATACGCTCAAGCCGCAGGACGGCTACGATTTCGCCCGCCTGGCCGAGCTGGACAAGCCGGTGCTGGTGTCTGAATTCCAGTTCGGTTCGCGTGATCGCGGCCCGTTCTGGCCGGGGCCACTGGAGCTGGCGCGAGAAGAAGACCGCGGCCCGGCCTATGCCAATTTCCTCACTGCCGCCTTGCAACAACCCATGATCGTGGGCGCGCACTGGTTCCAGTACCTCGACCAGCCGGCCAGCGGTCGCCTGCTCGATGGCGAGAACGGCCACTTGGGGCTGGTGGCGATCACCGATGTACCGTACCCCGGTTTTATCGATGCCGTGCGCAAGGCCAACGCCCAGGCCATGGCGCAACTGCGCACCGGCCTGGAGAAGAAGCCGGCGCCATGATTACAGGTGGGTGCGGTGCACTGGGCATCGCGACCGCCGGGCTCAAGCCAGTTTGCAAAACGCCCAACTACTGAAACAATGCAGACCTTTTTGACTATCGTCACACGGAGAGCAGCGGGTGCAGATCCAGGGTCACTATGAGCTGAAGTTCGAAGCCGTGCGCGAGGCTTTTGCCGCGCTGTTCGATGATCCCCAGGAGCGTGGCGCCGCGCTGTGCATCCAGGTGGGGGGCGAAACCGTGGTCGACCTGTGGGCCGGCAGTGCAGACAAGGACGGCCAGCAGGCGTGGCACAGCGACACCATCGCCAACCTGTTTTCCTGTACCAAGACCTTCACCGCGGTGACCGCACTGCAGCTGGTCGGCGAGGGCAAGCTGGCACTCGATGCACCGGTGGCCAACTACTGGCCCGAGTTTGCCCAGGCCGGTAAGCAAGCGATCACCCTGCGCCAACTGCTCAGCCACCGTGCGGGTTTGCCCGCCCTACGCGCGCTGCTGCCGGCCGAAGCCTTGTATGACTGGCAGGTCATGGTCGATGCCCTGGCGGCCGAAACGCCGTGGTGGGCGCCTGGCACGGAACACGGGTATGCCGCCATCACCTACGGCTGGCTGATCGGCGAACTGATTCGCCGGGCCGACGGTCGGGCCCCGGGTGACTCGATCGTGGCGCGTACCGCTCGCCCGCTAGGGCTGGATTTTCATGTTGGCCTGGCCGACGAAGCGTTTCACCGCGTGGCGCATATTGCCCGCGGCAAAGGCAACCCCGGCGACGCCGCGGCGCAGCGCTTGCTGCAGGTGACCCTGCGCGAGCCCGAGGCCTTGTCCACCCGTGCCTTTACCAACCCCCCGGCGATCCTGACCAGCACCAACAAGCCAGAATGGCGGCGCATGCAGCAGCCGGCGGCCAACGGCCACGGCAACGCACGCAGCCTGGCGGGGTTTTATGCCGGGTTGCTGGACGGCAGCCTGCTCGAGTCCGAATTGCTCGACGAACTGACCCGCGAACACAGCCTTGGCCAGGACCGCACCTTGCTCACCCAGACCCGCTTCGGTCTGGGCTGCATGCTCGATCAGCCGGAGGTGGCCAACGCCACTTTCGGCCTGGGGCCCCGCGCCTTTGGCCACCCTGGGGCCGGGGGTTCTGTGGGGTTCGCCGACCCGGAACATGATGTCGCGTTCGGCTTCGTGGTCAATACCCTCGGGCCTTATGTGCTCATGGACCCGCGGGCGCAAAAACTGGTCCGTGTGCTTGCCGGTTGCCTTTGATCGGGTAATGCGGGTATTGCTTCCGCCCTTTGACTATCCTCAATGCCAACGCCTGAAGTGCCTAGGCAAAATATCTTTCTATTTCATGGTGTATCGCTGATGTCTTCACATAAAACCTTAGCACTCGCCCTGTGTCTGACCGCCGTTACCGGTTGCGCCAGCCACTCCCCGGAGGGCTCCAAGGAAGGTGGTTCCAGCTGGTGGCCTTTCGGTTCGGACAAGGTCGCCGAGCAGGAAGTGAAGGCAGCCGTCACAGACAATGTGGCCAAGGCCGATGCCAAGTCGGAAAGCACCAGCCGCTGGTGGTGGCCGTTCGGCGGTGACGACCAGCAAGCCAAGGGCCCTGTGGTGCCTAAAATCGACCAGCAGGCGACCCAGGCCTGGCTGGACGAGTACGAGCCGAAGCTGCGCGAAGCCATCAAGGACAGCAAGCTGGAACTGGAGCGCCGCGACAACGTGTTGGCCGTGACCCTGCCGGTGGACAGCTCGTACAACCCAGACCGCCCTAACATGCTGCTGCCCATGTCGCTTGGCCCGATCACCCGGGTTGCCAAAACGGTTGAAGGCGACCCTAAGACCGCCGTACTGGTATTGGGCCATGCCGACACCAGCGGTGCCGCTGCTGCCAACCAGAAGCTCAGCCTGGAACGCGCCGCGTCGGTTTCGGCTATTTTCCGCCTCAGCGGCCTGCAGCGTGACCGCCTGACCCTCAAGGGTATGGGTTCGGTAATGCCGCGTGCTGCCAATGACAGCCCCGAGGGCCGTGCCCTCAACCGCCGCGTGGAAATGCTGCTGACCCCGCAAAACACCATGGTCGCGCTGCTGGCCAAGTACCAACAGGCTGCTCCGGCACCGGCGCCGGCTGCAATGGTGGCCGTGCAGGATGCCAAGGCGCCTGCCGCCAAGCCGGCCACCAGCAAGCCGGCTGCCAAGCCCGCAGCGAAAAAGCCCGTGGCCAAGGCCAAGGCGCCTGCCAAAACCACGGCCAAGAAAAAAGCCGCGCCAGCCAAGCCTGTCGCCAAGAAAGCTACCACCGACAAGAAAGTAGCTGCCAATAGCCCTGCGAAGACCAACTGATCGTCAAGGAACGCAGCAATGACCCAATCCCTGGCCGATATGCGCCGCGACTACACCCGTGATGGCCTGGCAGAAGCCCAGGCGCCGGGCGAGCCGTTCGCCCTGTTTCACCAGTGGTTCGCCGACGCGGTCAAAACCGAGCAGGCGCCGGTGGAAGCCAACGCCATGACCTTGGCCACGGTGGACGGCGAGGGCCGTCCGCATTGCCGGGTACTGTTGCTCAAGGGGCTCGATGAGCAGGGTTTCACCTTTTTCACCAATTACGACAGTGCCAAAGGCCAGCACCTGCAAGCCAACCCGTTTGCAGCCATGACCTTTTTCTGGCCGGCGCTGGAGCGCCAGGTGCGTATCGAGGGGCGGGTGGTGAAGGTGTCGGCCAAGGAGTCGGACGACTATTACCAAGTGCGCCCACTGGGCAGCCGCCTGGGGGCCTGGGCATCACCGCAGAGCCGGGTGATTGCCGGGCGTGAAGAGCTGGAGGGGCTGGTGAAGGCCACCGAAGCGCGGTTTTCCGATACACAGCCACATTGTCCGGAACATTGGGGTGGCTATCGCTTGCTGCCTGAGCGGGTCGAGTTCTGGCAGGGGCGGGCGAGCCGTTTGCATGACCGCCTCAACTACCGGCGGGTCGATGGGCAGTGGCTGCGGGAGCGGTTGGCGCCCTGAGATTTTCCAGGGCTTGCCATGCCATGTCGCGACACCGCGACAGGGCATGGCCTTGCGACCCATCGCCGGCAAGCCGGGCTCCCACAGGTGGGATCAGGGCATGGTCGGTCTTTCAACGTGACCTTGAATACTCCACCGCCTCCCGTTGCAGCCAGCCTGCCAGTTCCCTGCGCTTCACCTTCGCCAGCCGCGCCTGCTCCAGCCTCTGCAGCATGAACGCGCGTTTGTGCGGATCAGCCCCTGCCAGCGACAACGCCAGGTCGCGGTCCATCCAGCGGCGCATGCGCACGTACAGCCACCCGTGGAAATAAAGCCCCGCAACGGTGGTCACCACGACGATGAAGTAATCCATGGCTATCCTTGGTCTCAATTGAAGCGCCATGGCACAGCCGCGCTGGCTGTACCCCGGCTGAATGAAAACAACTTTATTGCGTTTGTACCGTGACAGCCGTCAATGTGCAGCGTCTAATAAGCACCTGACTTATGGAGATTTTACCCATGCGTAAATCCGCTTTGCTGGTGGCAACCTTTACCACCATGTCGCTGCTGCTAGGGGGCTGTGCCTCGAGCCTGACCGGCGATAGCTACTCCCGTGATGAGGCCCGCCGCGTGCAAACCGTACGGATGGGCACTATCGAATCCCTGCGCCCGGTCAAGATCGAGGGTACCAAGACCCCGATCGGTGGCGGCGCAGGCGCCATTGTCGGTGGTGTGGCGGGCAGCGCCGTCGGCGGTGGCCGTGGCAGCATCGTTGCCGCAGTCATCGGTGCCGTTGCCGGTGGCCTGGCGGGTTCCGCTGCCGAAGAAGGCCTGACCCGTACCCAGGGTGTCGAGATCACTGTGCGTGAAGACGACGGCAGCATGCGTGCCTATGTCCAGGCCGTGCAGGAAAACGAAATCTTCCGTGTGGGCGACCGTGTGCGCATCATGACTGTTGACGGCACCAGCCGCGTTTCGCACTGAGCGTAGCGCAGCCAAACAAAACCCCGACTGGCGACTGCCAGCCGGGGTTTTTTTATGCTTCAGGCTGATGGCAGAGCCGGGGTACGCGAACCACGGTTCGGCTGACCCCCGTCAAAGGCCCAGCATGTCCCGCGCTACCGCTTCGGCAATGCGAATGCCGTCGACCCCTGCCGACAGGATGCCGCCGGCATAACCTGCGCCTTCGCCGGCCGGGAACAGCCCCTTGAGGTTCAGGCTTTGATAGTCCTCACCGCGGGTGATGCGCAGCGGCGAGGAGGTCCGGGTTTCGATCCCGGTCAACACCGCATCAGGCAGGTTGTAGCCCTTGATCTGCCGGTCGAATGCCGGCAGTGCCTCGCGGATCGCCTCGATGGCGAACGCCGGTAGGCTTGGTGCCAGATCGCCCAGGGTCACGCCCGGCTTGTAGGATGGCTCGACACTGCCCAGCGCGGTCGACGGCCGCCCCGCAACGAAGTCACCCACCAGCTGTGCCGGCGCCTGGTAATTGCTGCCCCCCATCACGTAGGCATGGGCCTCCAGGCGTTCCTGCAGTTCGATACCGGCCAGCGGGCTGCCTGGGTAGTCGCGTTCGGGGTCGATGCCGACGACGATGCCGGAGTTGGCGTTGCGCTCGTTACGCGAGTACTGGCTCATGCCGTTGGTGACTACCCGGCCCGGTTCGCTGGTTGCGGCGACCACGGTGCCGCCCGGGCACATGCAGAAGCTGTATACCGAACGGCCGTTACTGGCGTGGTACACCAGTTTGTAGTCGGCAGCCCCCAGTTTCGGGTGACCGGCGTATTTGCCAAGGCGCGCCTTGTCGATGAGCGTTTGCGGGTGCTCGATGCGAAAGCCCACCGAGAATGGCTTGGCTTCCATGTACACGCCTTTGGCATGCAGCATGCGGAAGGTGTCGCGGGCACTGTGGCCCAGGGCCAGAACCACATGGCGCGAGTGCAGTTGCTCGCCGCTTTCCAGCACCACGCCGGTCAACTGGCCATCTTCGATCAGCAGGTCGGTGACCTTTTCCTGGAAGCGCACTTCGGCCCCGAGGGCGATCATGTCCTGACGCATCTGCTCGACCATGCCGGTCAGGCGGAAGGTGCCGATGTGCGGCTTGTTGATGTACAGGATCTCGTCGGGCGCACCGGCCTTGACGAACTCTTCCAGCACTTTGCGGCCGTGGTGCTGCGGGTCCTTGATCTGGCTGTACAGCTTGCCGTCCGAGAAGGTGCCGGCGCCGCCTTCGCCGAACTGCACATTGGACTCGGGGTTGAGCACGCTCTTGCGCCACAGGCCCCAAGTGTCCTTGGTGCGCTGGCGCACTTCCTTGCCGCGTTCGAGGATGATCGGCTTGAAGCCCATCTGCGCCAGCAGCAGGCCGGCAAAAATGCCGCACGGGCCAAAGCCGACCACGATCGGACGTTCCTGCAGGCCGGCCGGGGCCTGGCCAACGAACTTGTAGGTCACGTCGGGGGCAGGGCCGATGTTGCGATCATCGGCGAACTTGGCAAGCAGCTCGGCTTCGTTGCTGGCTTGCAGGTCGATGGTGTAGATGAACAGCAGCTCGCTGTTCTTCTTGCGCGCATCGTAGCTGCGCTTGAACAGGTTGAAGCTGAGCAGTTGCTCGTCGCGGATGCCCAGGCGCTGGACGATGGCGTCACGCAGCGCTTCGTCGGGGTGGTCCAGGGGCAGCTTCAGTTCGGTGATTCGTAGCATGGCAGGGTCCAGTATCCCGGCCATGGGCGGCCGGCGGCTTTACACAAACCGCCAAGTATAAGCTGTTAGCCGCCTTGACTGGCAGGATAAAAGCGCCCGGTGATCAGTTGTCGCGTGCGCCGCCGTAGTAGCCGCAGCCTTGCAAGGTCTTGCCGTCGATGCGCAATTCGGCACGCAGGTGGTCAACGGCCCCAGTGGCGCTGTCTACGCAGCGTTGTGGTGCGACCCACAGTTCCACATGCTGACCGTTGGCTTCGCTGGTCAGGGTCAGGCCGCCACCGGGGACTTCTTCTTCAAGGAATGGCAGGGGCAGGGGCGCTTGACCCACACGGTTGAGCACCATGCCCTTGCCACTGGCCTTGACGTCCCAGCCCGGCTCGTGGCCGCTGGCGCGCAGGGTCAGTTGCCTGAAATTGGGGTCCTCGCAGGCGCGGGCGGACGGTTCCAGGCGGTACAGGCGACGCACTTCCAGCTGGCCGTCGCTATTGGCCTGCTTGCTGCCGGTGAGGCGGCCGCGCACATCGGCGAACAGCTTGTCATTGGCACCCTTGGCCAGGTTGGCGGCTTCTTGCAGGATGCCGGTGGCGCCAACGTCATTGATCACGAAGGTACGGTTTTCGCTGCAAGGCTTGAACAGCAGCTGGCCACCGGCAGCGCGCAGTTCGCCCTGCATGCGCGTGGTGCCGATGTTCGGGTCGCTGGGGGCGTCAGCCATCAGTTGGCAGCCGGTGAACAGGGGCAGCAGGGCGGTGAGCAGCAGGGTGGGGGTCAGGCGCATGGGGCGGGGCTCCGGGATCTTTGCCGTGAAAGCTGGCCACGTTACGCAGGCTGGCGGTGGATCTCAAGTCAAGGGTTGCTCGCACAGGCGCCCACTGCCCTGAGGATTGCGGGTGGCTTGCAGGCGCCGGCTTGCCGGCGACGGGGGGCGATGCAGACAACACGTTCCTTGCAGGCAGAAAAAAGGGCCTGTGAAGGCCCTTTCCCCAATCAACCACCCAGATACGCGTCGCGCACCTTCGGGTCGGTCAACAAGGCTTCCCCGGTACCGTGCATCACCACCCGGCCGTTTTCCAGCACGTATGCCCGGTCGGCAATCTTCAGCGCCTGGTTGGCGTTCTGTTCCACCAAGAACACCGTTACGCCGTCGCGGCGCAACTGTTCGATGATGTCGAAGATCTGCTGGATGATGATTGGCGCCAGGCCCAACGAGGGTTCGTCGAGCAGCAGGAGCTTGGGCTTGCTCATCAGGGCCCGGCCAATGGCGAGCATCTGCTGCTCGCCACCCGACATGGTGCCGCCACGCTGTGAGTAGCGCTCCTTGAGGCGCGGGAACAACTGCAGGACTTTGTCCAGTTGCGCCTGGTAGTCGCCTTTGTCGGTGAAGAAACCACCCATGGCCAGGTTCTCCTCGACGGTCAGGCGGGCGAACACGCGGCGGCCTTCCGGTACCACCGCAATGCTCTTGCGCATGATGTGCGAGGACGGCTGGCCGACCAGTTCTTCACCCAGGTACTTGATGCTGCCGCTGTGCGCCTGGGGTGAGCCGCACAGGGTCATCAGCAGGGTCGACTTGCCGGCCCCGTTGGCACCGATCAGGGTGACGATCTCCCCTTGGTTGATCTCCACGTTGACGCTGTGCAGTGCCTGGATCTTGCCGTAGAAGGTGGAAACGTTCTCGAACTTCAGCATTTACGCTTCCCCCAGGTAGGCTTTGATCACATCAGGGTTGTCGCGGATCTCCTCGGGCGTGCCGTGGGCCAGGGGGGTGCCCTGGTTGATCACCACGATATGGTCGGAAATACTCATCACCAGCTTCATGTCGTGCTCGATCAGCAGCACGGTGACGTTGTGCGACTCACGCAGGTAGCCGATCAGGGCCTTGAGGTCTTCGGTTTCCTTGGGGTTCAGGCCAGCTGCCGGCTCGTCGAGCATGATGATGCGCGGCTGCGTCATCATGCAGCGGGCGATTTCCAGGCGGCGCTGCTGGCCGTAGGCGAGGGTGCCGGCGGTACGGTTGGCGAACTCGGTCAGGTTGACCTTTTCCAGCCAGTACTGCGCGCGCTCCATGGCCTCCTTTTCGCTGCGGCGGAAGCCCGGGGTCTTGAACAGGCCTGCGAAGAAGTTGGTGTTGAGGTGACGGTGCTGGGCGATCAGCAGGTTTTCCAGCGCGGTCATTTCCTTGAACAAGCGCACGTTCTGGAAGGTGCGCACCACGCCCTTGCGGGCGATCTGGTGCCCGGCCAGGCCCTGGATGGGCTGGCCATCGAGCAGGATGGTGCCGCCGCTGGGCTTGTAGAAGCCGGTAAGGCAGTTGAACACCGTGGTCTTGCCGGCGCCGTTCGGCCCGATCAGTGCCACCACCTGTTTTTCCTTGACGGTCAGGCCCACGCCGTTGACCGCCAACAAGCCGCCGAAGCGCATGCTCAGGCCGCTGACTTGCAGAATTTCGCGGCTCATCGACGCAGCTCCATGTGTGGACGTTGCATAGGCAGCAGGCCTTGCGGACGCCAGATCATCATCAACACCATCAGCGCACCGAACATCAGCATCCGGTATTCGCTGAACTCTCGCATCAGCTCTGGCAGCAGGATCATCACGATGGCCGCGAGGATCACGCCCAGTTGTGAGCCCATGCCGCCGAGCACGACGATGGCGAGGATGATCGCCGACTCGATGAAGGTGAACGACTCGGGCGTCACCAGGCCTTGGCGGGCAGCGAAGAAGCTGCCGGCGAAACCGGCGAAGCAGGCACCCAGGGTGAACGCCGAAAGCTTGATCACCGTCGGGTTGAGGCCCAGTGCACGGCAGGCGATCTCGTCTTCGCGCAGGGCTTCCCAGGCGCGGCCGATCGGCATGCGCAGCAGGCGGTTGATGACGAACAGTGCCAGCAGGGCCAGCAGCAGGGCCACCAGGTAGAGGAAGATGACCTTGTTGATCGAGTTGTACGGCAAGCCGAAGAACTCATGGAAGGTCTGCATACCCTCGGCGGCACGCCGTTCGAAGGTCAGGCCGAAGAACTCCGGCTTGGGGATGTTGCTGATGCCGTTGGGGCCGCCGGTCCAGTCGGTGAGGTTACGCAGGAACAGGCGGATGATCTCGCCGAAGCCGAGCGTCACGATCGCCAGGTAGTCGCCGCGCAGGCGCAGCACCGGGAAGCCGAGCAGGAAGCCGAAGGTGGCAGCCATCAGGCCGGCGATCGGCAGGCATACCCAGAAGCTCCACCCCAGGTAATGCGACAGCATGGCGTAGCTGTAGGCGCCGACGGCGTAGAAACCCACGTAACCCAGGTCGAGCAGGCCCGCCAGGCCAACCACGATGTTCAGGCCCAGGCCCAGCAACACGTAGATCAGGATCAGCGTGGCAATGTCGACCGCGCCGCGTGAACCGAAGAACGGCCACACCAATGCGGCGACGATCAGGCCCATGATCACGTAGCGCTGGGTTTTCGGCAGGGTCAGGTAGTTGCTGACTGCCGGTGGGATCAGTTTGCGGTCCGAGCGGCGGCCCATCACCGCACTCCACTGCCGGTCGAACAGTACCCGCAGGAACATCAGTAGCGAACACACGGCAATGATGCTGATGGTGAACGTGCCTTGGCTGTGCACCACCAGGCTGATGCCGTCGATGCTCAGTTTCAGGCCCAGCACCGGGAAGGCCACGGCCCAGACCAGCAAGGCGCTGAAGAACGCCTGTTTGAGATTTCTGTTCATACTTTTTCAACCTCCGGGCGGCCCAGGATGCCGGTCGGCCGGAATAGCAGGACAAGAACCAACAAGCCGAATGCCACGACGTCCTTGTACTGGTCACCGAAGATATCGGCGCCGAACGCTTCGGCCACGCCCAGCACCAGCCCGCCGAGCATGGCGCCCGGGATGCTGCCGATGCCACCCAGTACCGCCGCCGTGAAGGCCTTCAGGCCCACCAGGAAACCGGCGTTGGGGTTGATCACCCCGTACTGCATGCTCAGCAGCACGGCCGCCACGGCTGCCAGGGCGGCACCGATGACGAAGGTGAGGGCGATGATGTTGTTGGTGTTGATGCCCAGCAGGTTGGCCATCTTAATGTCCTCGGCGCAGGCGCGGCAGGCGCGACCCAGGCGGGAACGGGAGATGAACAGTGTGAGCAGGGTCATGGCCACCAGGGTGACCACGAACACCAGGATCTGCATGTAGCTGATCAGGACCTCCTCCGCGCCACCTGGCCCGAACGAGAAGCTGCCGGGGATCAGGTTGGGGATGGACTTGTCCTTGGAATCTTGCGACAGCAAGACCGTGTTCTGCAGGAAGATCGACATACCGATGGCGGAAATCAGCGGGATCAGGCGGTTGCTGTTGCGCAGGGGGCGGTAGGCAACCCGTTCGATGCTGTAACCGTAGGCACTGGTGACGAAGATCGTCGCGACGAAGGCAACGGTCATCAGGATGGGCAGCGAGTGGATGCCCATCATGGCCAGGCCCGCCAGGGCGATGAAGGCCACATACGAACCGATCATGTACACCTCGCCGTGGGCGAAGTTGATCATGCCGATGATGCCGTACACCATCGTGTAACCGATGGCGATCAAGGCATAGGTGCTGCCGATGGTCAATCCATTAACCAGTTGTTGGAAGAAATGGTAGATCTCAGGCATTACAGCGCTCCTAAAAACCTGATTTGCATTTCGCTGGCGAGGGCAAGGCCAGGAAACCGCGGGTGACGGTTTTAAGATTTTCAGGTGAGCCCGCCCCCGGATCGCGGGGGCCAGGCCCATGAACCTCGTAAAACAAAGCCCACTGCTCGCACAGTGGGCTTCTAGGTCAGCTATTAGTCACGCAGTTACTGAGGGGAGACTTCGGTCTTCGGCTTGCCGAAGTGCCATTCGTAGACCACGAACTTGAAGTCTTTCAGGTCGCCTTTGGCGTCGTAGGACAGCTCGCCGGTCGGGGTTTTGAAGGTGCCGGCGTGGATGGCCTCGGCCACCTTGTCGGTGTCTTCGGACTTGGCGGCCTTGATGCCTTGGGCGATCAGTTCCACAGCCGAGTAGGCAGGGAATACGAACGGGCCGCTTGGGTCCTTGCCGTCAGCCTTGATGGCGTCGACGATCTTCTTGTTCGCAGGGTCGGCGTCGAACGACTTCGGCAGGGTGACCAGCAGGCCTTCGGAGGCGTTCTGGGCGATCTGCGAGATGGAGTCGTTGCCCACGCCTTCCGGGCCCATGAACTTGGCTTTCAGGCCTTTTTCCTGAGCCTGGCGCAGGATCAGGCCCAGCTCTGGGTGGTAGCCACCGTAGTAGACGAAGTCAACGTTGTTCTGCTTGAGCTTCTGGATGATCGAGGAGAAGTCCTTGTCACCCGCGTTGAGGCCCTCGAACACGGCGACCTTGGTGCCTTTTTTCTCCAGGGTCTGCTTGACCGCGGTGGCGATGCCTTCACCGTACTGTTGCTTGTCGTGCAGTACCGCCACCACTTTCGGTTTGACGAAGTCGGCGATGTAGTTGCCGGCCGCCGGGCCCTGAGCGCTGTCCAGGCCGATGGTGCGGAAGATCAGCTTGTAGCCACGGGCAGTGATTTCCGGCGAAGTGGCGGCCGGGGTGATCATGATCACGCCTTCGTCTTCGTAGATGTCCGATGCCGGCTGGGTGGAGCTGGAGCACAGGTGGCCGATGACGAACTTGACGCCGTCGTTGACCACCTTGTTGGCGACTGCCACGGCCTGTTTGGGGTCGCAAGCGTCGTCGTATTCCTTGGCTTCAAGCATTTTGCCATCGACGCCACCAGCGGCGTTGATATCCTTGATAGCTTGCTTGGCGCCGATGAACTGCATGTCGCCGTACTGGGTCACAGGGCCGGTCTTGGGGCCGGCGATGCCGATCTTGATGGTATCGGCGGCAAACGAATGGCTGGCTACCCCGGCCAGTACCATCGCGGCGAACAGCTTGGAAATCTTGATCATAGTGCTCCACTCATTCTGTTGTAATTCTTATAGTCCTGGCGGCCAGGGCTACAGACCGGGCGGGATTTGCGGCGTGGCCATGCCAACGCGCAAGCCCACCTTTCCCCCGGAACATGTCCCGGAACTGTACCGGTACAGTGTAGAGCGCTGTCGGATCGCTTGAAAAGCGGTCAAAAAGTGCCTGCTTCCTGGGTTGTCGCTTGATCGAAAGAAAGATACAGAAAGGCGCCATCAAACTGCCTGTATCTGCGCTTTCAGCCCACAAGTTCGGGGCTAATCGACCAAATTACATATTTGAAACCGGGTTTTTCTGCAAAAATGCCGGCCTTTTTTATTGGCGATTTTTGCGGATACCACCCATGACCGATCAAACAAGCACCCTCTATGCCAAATTGCTTGGCGAGACTGCAATCATCGAGTGGAAAGCGCTGGAGCGTTTCTGGGCAAAGGGTGACCTGATTTGGGTCGACCCCAGCCTGGATCTGATCGCTGTGGCTGAGGCGATGGCCGAGAACCGCAGTGAAATCTTCGCCAAATGGCGTAGTGATGGCACTGTGGGGCCCGTCTCGGCAGAGCAGGCCCTGGACCTGCAAACCCGCGATCCAGAGATATGGGCGGTGGTGGTGTCACCGTTCATCGTGATCCAGGCGAAGCGTGCTGACCAAGCGTGATCTTTTTTGGTGCGTAAAAATGCGCACCGGCCTCGTTTTGGTGCTCGCTGCTGCTCAGGGCGGGTAGAGGTAAGTAACAATTCGGCGTGGCGGTAACAGTTTACGGGATGCGTAATGAGGTTGCCCCGCACACCAGCTCGATATCGAATCTGACGGGAGTCATTGATGAACACTGCACTACCTTCGCTTGGTTTTGCCGGCATTGGCCTGATGGGCTTGCCCATGTGCCGCCGGTTGCTGGCTGCGGGCTATCCGCTGACGGTCTGGAACCGTAGCCCGGACAAGTGCGCCGCGCTGGTCGCCGCGGGGGGCCGTCTGGCTGGCAGCCCGGCCGAACTGTGCCGCGACAGCGACATGGTGTTGTTGTGCCTGGCCGACACGGCGGTGGTGCGTGAGGTGGTGTTTGGCGAGCAAGGCGTTGCCGAGGGTGGCCGTGGTGGCCAGTTGCTGATCGACTTCTCGAGCCTGGAGCCTACTGCCACCCGAGAAATGGCGGCCGAGCTGGCAGCGCTGTGCGGCATGGCCTGGCTCGATGCGCCGGTGTCAGGCGGCACCGCGGGTGCCGAAACTGGCACGCTTGCGATCATGGTCGGTGGCGAAGCGGCGGACCTGCAGCGCGCTCAGCCGGTACTTGAGGTGCTGGGCCAGCGTGTCACGCACATGGGGGCGGTGGGCGCAGGCCAGGTGACCAAGGCGTGCAACCAGATGATCGTCGCCTGCAATGCGCTGGTGATTGCCGAAGTGGTGGCCCTGGCCGAGCAGGCCGGGGTGGACGCCACGCTGCTGGCCGAGGCGCTGGCCGGTGGTTTTGCCGATTCCAGGCCGTTGCAGATCCTGGCACCGCAAATGGCCGAGAGCCGCTTCGAGCCGGTCAAATGGCACGTGCGCACCTTGCTCAAGGACCTGGACGGCGCGGTCAAGTTCGCGCGCGAGCAAGGTTCGGCAACACCGCTCAGTGGCCTCGCCGCGCAACTGATGCGCCTGCACGGTAGCCAGGGGTACCTGCATAAAGATCCGGCGACCCTGGTAACGCTGTATCGCAGCAAGGGGTAAACACCACGAGGGTGCGCTGCAGCCGGCCCAACATGGGCTGCAGCTCGGCCCAGGGCATTGGCCGCCCGAGCAGAAAGCCTTGCAGGTAGTCGCAGGCGTGGTCTGCGAGAAACGCTCGCTGTTCCTCGGTTTCCACGCCTTCGCTGACCACTTGCAAGTGCAGGGTATGCGCCATCACGATGATTGCCTGGACAATTTCACGGTCTTTCTGGCTGGCCGGCACGCCTTGCAGGAAGGTGCGGTCGATCTTCAGCACATCCAGGGGCAGGTGCTTGAGGTAGGCCAAGGACGAGTAGCCGGTGCCGAAGTCGTCGATCGACAGGGCGACGCCCAGGGCGCGGACCCGTTTCAGCAGGTTGACCGTGCGCTGGATATCCCCCATCAAGGCGTTTTCGGTCACTTCCAGCTCCAGCTGGTGCGCTGAGACCCCGGCGTGGAACAAGGCCGTCTCCACCTCGTTGGGCAGTTCGTCATGGCTGAGGGTCACCGCCGAGCAGTTGACCGTTACCTTGAGGTCGCCGTGGCCGCCGCGCTGCAGCAGGGCCAGGTCGGCGCAGGCGTGCCGCAACACCCACAAGTCGAGGTCGACGATCAGGCCGTTGGTTTCGGCTATGCCGATGAACCGGTCGGGCCCAAGCAGCCCATGCTGGGGGTGCTGCCAGCGTACGAGGGCTTCCAGCTTGGCCACCCGCCCAGTGCGCTGGTCGAAGATCGGCTGGTAATGCACGCACAGGCCGCGCTCTTCCAGCAGCGCCAGTCGCAACTCTTCTTCCAGTTGCAGGGCAATCGAGGCGCGTGCCTTGAGACTGTCATTGAAAAAATTCAGGCTGTTGCGGCCGTTGTCCTTGGACTGGTAAAGGGCCAGGTCCGCATGCTTGAGCAGCTCTTCGGCGCTGCTGCCATCATCCGGAAAGATACTCACCCCAATACTGGTGGTCATCACCATGCGCCTGCCGCAAAGCTCGATGGGGTCTTTCATGCGTTGCATGATGCGCTGGGCCAGGTGGCGGGCTTCGTCGCGGCTGTTGAGGCTGGTGACCACGCAGAACTCATCGCCACCAAAGCGTGCCACCAGGTCCTGGCTGCGGGTCGCGGCCTTGATATGGTTGGCAATGACCTTGAGCAATTCATCGCCAGCGTGGTGGCCAAGGCTGTCATTG
The DNA here is from genome assembly GCF_002454615.1 of Pseudomonas sp. UBA6699. Classification (NCBI taxonomy): domain Bacteria; kingdom Pseudomonadati; phylum Pseudomonadota; class Gammaproteobacteria; order Pseudomonadales; family Pseudomonadaceae; genus Pseudomonas; species Pseudomonas sp. UBA6699. Next base: position 16,906 of record NZ_DKJF01000010.1, on the reverse strand, counting down.
ATGCGTTTGAAATGGTCGATATCCAGGAACATCACCGCCAGGCGGCTTTCGCTGGCCAGGTGCTCGGCCAGGCGTTCGGCGAACAGTTGGTTGAAACCACGGCGGTTGACCAGGTTGGTCAGTGCATCGTAGTGCGCTGCCTGCTGCAGTGACGCGCGGGCCTGGTCCAGTTCGCTGAGCAGCACGCTGACCCGGCGCAAGTCATGCTCCTTGCTTTGCAGCTTCTTGTCGGCCAGGGCCGCACTGATGCTGGCACCGCTGATCAGCAAGGTGATGAAACCGATGCCCAGCGCCAGTTGCAGGCTGTTATCCCCAGACGGCAAGCGCAGTGCGGTATCGCTGGGGATGACCAGGGTCATCGCCGACATCGCCGTGAAATGGGAAGCCACCATGCCCGCGGCGATCAGCAGGCTGGCGCCGTACTTCGCGGCCTGGTACAGGGTGCCGCTGCCATTGCGAAAGTTGCGCGCCAGGTACAATGCCAGCAGGCTGGTGAGCGGGGCGATGATGGCAGCACCCAGCAGCGGGCCGGTCTGGTAGTACTGCCGGGCGCCGGTTTGCATCGCGGCCATGCCGACAAAGTGCATGAGGACGATACCCATGCCGATCAGTACCGCGCTTTGGACGATGTGTGGCGTGCGCATGTCCTTGCGATCGAGGCTGCGCATGGCCAGCCAGGCAACCGCCAGGGCAATGAGCAGGGAAAGGATGGTCAACGGCAGGTCGTAGTGCACTTCGACGGATGCCTGAAAGGCCAGCATGCTGATGAAATGCATGGCCGATATGCCGCCGGCCAGGCAGCAGGCGCCAAGTACGTTCCATTGCCGGTGGGCGGTAGGGTCCTCGCTGTGGGACTGGCGCTCGGCCATGTCGAGGGTGGCGAAACAGGCTGCGCAGGCTACTACGTAGGCGAGTAGAACCAGCAGCGGCTCATGCCGACAATCGAGCAGGATACGTCCGGTTGCCGGCAAGTCGGCGAACAGTTGCAGGCCCAGCCACTCCATGGAATGCCTCTCGATCGAGTTTTCACTCGTCTGCGCTACAACCCTGTGCAGACTGCCCAGAGGCAGTATAGGAACAAGTGTTTAAGCCTTCCTGGATAATGGCACATTGATTTCTACGATTTGGTTATCAACCTAATCGCTGTCGGAAATATGGCCCCCACCCAAGGGCAGCGTGCCCGCTATGTGCCTGGCACGATGCCAGGCACCGGCTACGCCGGTTTTCGCGGGTACCTGCGCTGCCCAGGGGGAGGGGTGCTGGTATGGCGTCAGCCGGCGACTAGTACACGAATGGCTTCCAGGCGCAGGGCAGCTTTTTCCAGCATTGCCAGGCCCTCTTCGCGCTGCTTGCGCAGGGCGTCGATTTCGCTGTCACGCACGCTTGGGTTCACCGCTTGCAAGGCGAGCAGGCGCGCCAGTTCTTCGTCGGCCTCCGCTGCCAGGCGGCGTTGGGCTTCGGCCACACGCTCGACGTGGGTCGGCAGGATCTTCTCTTCGCCACCGCTGATGCGCTTGGCCAACACGTCGCGCTGCGCCTGGACAAACTTGTTGGCACTGGCCCGTGGCACGCTTTCAAGCTGGTCGTTGAGCGTTTCGAAGGCCACGCGCGAGGCCAGGTCGTTGCCGTTGGCATCGAGCAGGCAGCGCAGTGCCGCAGGGGGCAGGTAACGCCCCAGTTGCAAGCTTCGCGGTGCCACCACCTCGCTGACGAACAGCAGTTCGAGCAGCACGGTACCGGGCTTGAGCGCCTTGTTCTTGATCAGGGCGACGGCCGTATTGCCCATGGAGCCAGACAGCACCAGGTCCATGCCGCCTTGCACCATCGGGTGTTCCCAGGTCAGGAACTGCATGTCTTCGCGCGACAGCGCCTGGGCGCGGTCGTAGGTAATGGTCACACCTTCGTCGTCGCCCAGCGGAAAGCTGGCGTCGAGCATTTTTTCGCTCGGCTTGAGGATGAGGGCGTTCTCGGAGTGGTCTTCGCTGTCGATGCCAAAGGCGTCGAACAGCGTTTCCATGTAGATCGGCAGGGCGAACTGGTCGTCCTGCTCGAGGATGGCTTCAACCAGCGCCTCGCCTTCACCCGCGCCGCCCGAGTTCAGCTCCAGCAAGCGATCGCGGCCGGTGTGCAGTTCGGCTTCCAGGCGCTCGCGTTCGTGACGGGCGTCGGCCACCAGGCTGTCCCAGGCCTTGCTGTCGCCGCCTTCGAGCAGCGGCAGCAGGCGTGGGCCGAACTGGTGCTGCAGGGCGTTGCCGGTCGGGCAGGTGTTGAGGAACGCGTTGAGCGCTTCGTGGTACCACTGGAACAGGCGTTCCTGCGGGCTGCCCTGCAGGTAGGGAACATGCAACTGGATGGTGTGCTTCTGGCCGATACGGTCCAGACGGCCGATACGTTGTTCCAGCAGGTCCGGGTGGGCCGGCAGGTCGAACATCACCAAGTGGTGCGAAAACTGGAAGTTGCGGCCTTCGCTGCCGATCTCGGAGCAGATCAGCACCTGGGCGCCGAACTCCTCATCGGCAAAGTAGGCGGCTGCCCGGTCGCGCTCCAGAATGCTCATGCCCTCATGGAACACCGAGGCCGGAATGCCGGAGCGCACGCGCAGGGCGTCTTCCAGGTCCATGGCGGTTTCGGCGTGGGCACAGATGACCAGCACCTTGGTGCGCTTGAGCATTTTCAGGGTGTCGATCAACCAGTCGACCCTTGGGTCGAAACGCCACCAGCGCTCGTCGTCGGTGCTGTCACCCTGTGCCTGGAAGGCGACCTCCGGGTACAGCTCGGCTTTCTCGCCTGGCGGCAGCTCGCGGTATTGCTCGGGCATGGCCACCGGGTAAGGGTGCAGTTGGCGCTCCGGGAAGCCCTGGACCGCCGCGCGGGTGTTACGGAACAGCACTCGGCCGGTGCCGTGGCGGTCGAGCAGCTCACGGATCAGCCGCGCGCTGGCCTGGGTATCGCCATCGCTGACCGCGGCCAGCAGCGCTTCGCCCTCAGCCCCCAGGAAGCCCTGGATGGTGGCGTGTGCCTTCGGCGACAGGCGGCCTTCGTCGAGCAGCTCTTGCACGGCTTCGGCGACCGGGCGGTAGTGATCGCTTTCGGCGCGGAAGGCGGCCAGGTCGTGGAAACGGTTGGGGTCGAGCAGGCGCAGGCGAGCGAAGTGGCTGTCCTGGCCAAGCTGTTCGGGGGTAGCGGTAAGCAGCAGTACGCCAGGAATCACCTGGGCCAGTTGCTCGACCAGGGCGTATTCGGCGCTGACCTGGTCCTCGTGCCAGACCAGGTGGTGAGCCTCATCGACAACCATCAGGTCCCAGCCGGCGGCAAACAGCGCATCCTGGGCCTTCTCGTCCTCTACCAGCCACTCCAGGGCCACCAGTGCCAACTGGGCGTCATCGAACGGGTTGCTGGCGTCGCTTTCGATGAAACGTTCGGCGTCGAACAGCGCCACCTGCAAGTTGAAGCGCCGGCGCATTTCTACCAGCCACTGGTGCTGAAGGTTCTCCGGCACCAGGATCAGTACTCGGCTGGCCCGGCCCGTCAGCAACTGGCGGTGAATGACCAGGCCAGCCTCGATGGTCTTGCCCAGGCCCACTTCGTCGGCCAGCAGTACCCGCGGCGCGCTGCGGTCGGCGACTTCGCGGGCAATGTGCAACTGGTGAGCGATTGGCTGAGCGCGGCAACCGCCCAGCCCCCACAGCGCCGACTGCATCTGCTTGCTGGTGTGCTGCAGTGTGTTGTAGCGCAGGCTGAACCACGCCAAAGGGTCGATCTGCCCGGCAAACAGGCGGTCGCTGGCCAGGCGGAACTGAATGAAGTTCGACAGCTGGGTTTCCGGCAAGGTGCGCGGCTGGTTCTGCCCGTCGAGGCCGTGGTAGACCATCAGCCCGTCGATGTCCTCGACCTCGCGTACGGTCAGCTTCCAGCCTTCGAAGTGGGTGATCTGGTCACCTGGCGCGAAGCGCACGCGAGTCAGCGGCGCATTGCGCAGGGAATACTGGCGCGTGTCGCCAGTGGCCGGGTAGAGCACGGTCAACAGGCGGCCATCCTGCGCCAGGATGGTACCCAGGCCGAGCTCTGCTTCGCTGTCGCTGATCCAGCGTTGCCCCGGTTGATACTGCTGCGCCATACTGCCTGAACTCCCGCGATGAAAAAGCCGATTATGTTAACGGATCGGCCGGTGAGACCAAAGTGCCGAGCGCACCTAATGGTGCCGAAAGCCATCAGTCTAGCCGTTTCACCGCTCTGTACCGCACCGCCGACGAGGGCCACGCACCAACATGTCTGCCAAGCACAGCTGGATCAGCGCTTTCATCGCCCTGGGCAGCCTGTTGCTGCTCAGTGCCTGCGAGCAGAAAACCTTCGAGCCTTTGGCCCCCATTCCCACCGATCAGCTTGAAGTGCTGGGCGTGCAGGCGCCGATCAAGAGCGTGCATTTTCGCGACCGCGATGGCGAAGGGCTGCTGGTATTGAGCCGCAGCGATGGCCAGGCCAGCGACCCGGAAAGCGAGCAGGAGGTCGACAAGGTGGTGCTCAAGGCCACCTTGTACGGGCGCACGGCGCAAAGCGATGCGTTCAAGGCCCGCTGGCAGATCGAGCAGGAAACCACGTGCCCCGGCCTGGACCTGGATGTCGACTTCTATACGGATGTCAGTGACGTCAGCGACCTGAACAAAGATGGCGTGGCCGAAGTGACAGTTGCCAGTCACGCCTTTTGCGGCGGGGGTATCGACCCCCACGACATCGCCATCGAAATGCGTGAAGGGCAGGCCAGCTACACCATTACCGGGCAGTCGCTGATCAGCCCCGCAGGCGAGGACCCGGTGGGGGGCGAGCGCACCGACAGCGCTTCGCTCAAGAACGCCCCGCAAGTGTTGCGTGACCACATGGATGCGGTCTGGCAGCAGGTCTACAAGCGCCCCTGGAGCGAAGCCAGCCCGCCCAGTGACGACGAGCCTGACGATGTTGTGGAGTAAAGGCTGGGCCTGAGATCAAGGTAATGCCGCGCCTGCCGATACAGCGGGCATAGGAGAACGCCCATGCTGCCGCCGATCATACCGCTCAGTGCCGCCCCGGTGACCTCGCAACAGGACCCGGTCAAACCTACCCCCGACATCAAGCCGGTGGTACCGGCGCAGCCTGCGTCCGGCGAAACTGCCATCGACCTCAAGCAGCAGCGTGATCCACAGGAGCAGGCACTGCTGTTGCGTGATGAGCAGCGCCGCCAGCAGCAACGGCGCCAGCAGCGTGGGGAAGGGCGCTACAACCCCGAGCCTGGCGACGAGGTCAACGCCGACAATACTGTCCCGGTCGTGCCATTGATGGACGAGCCCAACCGCCAAGGGCTGCTGGTGGACATCGAAGTCTGACACGGGGCTGGTCAGCGCCTGCGTCGGGCTTCATCATGCAAGTCTCCGTTGATCGTCGAGCCCACCCATGAGCCAAGACAACCTTATCGATTTCGATGCTGAACGCGCCAAGCGCGTGCATGACCTCAAGGAAAAGCGCCTGAACGAGATGCGCAATGCATTCGAACAAGCCCTGCCGTTGAACACCGGCAAGAAAAAGAAGCCCAAGGGCAAGCCGAAGAAGCGCTGAAACTTGACGCAGGTCAACCCTGCACCTGCCTCGTGTGCCCGGGCCCGGGCACCATTGACCCTGATCAATTTTCCCTCGCCCGACATTGGTTAACGTTCTCCCATCGGACAACGGCAAACGAGTGGGGAGGCCAGCATGTTCTTCGACAATGTGGTTATCGCCGGTGTGGTAACGGTCGGGCTGATGGTTGCTTTCTTTGCCGGTCTGGGCATTTTCATCTGGAAGGACTCGAACAAGCGCAAGCCGCGCTGACCTTCCGGGTACACGAGCACGCAAGGCATTTAGGGCGACTTCGGTCGCCCATTTTTTTTGCCTGGCATTTGCGTGTTGCCTGCTGGGCCGCAGGGCTCAAGCCAGCTATCGCGCAGCGTGGCGTGCGCTGGCCCAGCAGTTGGATTGCAATGAAGATGAGTAGCTAGCTAATTATTCATTTTCACTTTATTCTCTGCGCCATTGTCTATCTTTTCACTACTACCCTCCCCGCAAGGTTCGCCCAGTGCCCATCACGCTTCAGGCCCTGTTCGCCCCCACCCCCCTCGCCATCAAGTTCGCCATCAAAACCCTGCTCGGTGGTGGCCTGGCGTTGTGGCTGGCAATGCGTTGGGGCCTGGAGCAGCCGTCCTGGGCATTGATGACGGCGTTTATCGTTGCCCAGCCGCTGTCTGGCATGGTGGTGCAGAAAGGCCTGGCGCGGTTGGCCGGGACCTTTGTCGGTACGGTCATGGCGGTGGTGCTGCTGGGCCTGTTCGCCCAGACCCCGGGGCTGTTTCTGATTGCCCTGGCCTTGTGGCTGGCCTTGTGCACCGCCGCCTCTACCCAGTTGCGCAGTGCCTGGGCCTATGCCTTCGTGCTGGCCGGCTACACGGCAGCGATCATCACCTTGCCGGCCATCGACCACCCGCTGCAGGTGTTCGACCAGGCGGTGGCCCGCTGCACCGAGATCAGCCTGGGTATTTTCTGCGCCACGGCCAGCAGTGCCTTGCTCTGGCCGATGCGGGTCGAGCAGCAGCTTGGCGGCCAGGCGCGTCAGGCCTGGCAGAACGGTCTGCAGGCCGCCAGTGCGATGCTGGGTGGCGAGGACGATGCACGCAGGGGCTTGCTGGAGAGCCTGGGGCGCATCGTTGCCATCGACAGCCAGCGCGAGCATGCCTGGTTCGAAGGCACCCGCGGGCGTCAGCGTGCCCGTGCCATTCGGGGGCTAAGCCAGAAGCTGATGGTGCTGCTGCGTATTTCCCGGTCGGTGCGCCGGCAGTGGCGGCAACTGGATGAGCAGCAGGCGGAACACCTGGCCCCCTGGTTGTCTGAAGTTCGGGCGCTGCTGGACAAGCCCGACCAGCCCAGCCTGTTGTTGCTGCGCCAGCGCGTCTGGGATGCCGCGCACGATGAGCATATAAGTTCGGTTGAGCATTACTGCCTGGCGCGCATGGCCCTGCTGCTGGATTACGCAATGGCCGCCGGCCAGGCGCTGGAGGCTGTGGAAACGGGCACGGCGCCGAAGGATGTCGGCCAAGGCCTGGCCGTGCACCGCGATTGGTCGCTGGCCTTGCTGTTCGGTTCGCGTAGCGCACTGGCGTTTCTGGTGATGAGCGCTTTCTGGCTGGCCACCGCCTGGCCTTCGGCACCGGGCGGCCTGGTGCTGACCTGTGTGGTCTGCAGCCTGTTCGCCAGCCGCGAGAATGGCGCGCAGATTGGCTTGAGTTTCCTGCGCGGGATCTGCCTGGCCATACCGGCAGCGTTCCTGGTCGGGCAGATTCTGCTGCCGCAATGGAGCAGCTTCGCGCTGCTTTGCCTGGGCATGGGCGTGCCGCTGTTGTTCGGCGCGCTGGGCATGGCCCACCCGCGTACCGGCGCCACTGCCACCTCTTATTGCCTGCACTTCATCGTACTGGTGTCGCCGGTGAATGCCATGCAGTTCAGCGTGGCGACCATGCTCAACAGTGCCTTGGCCATGCTGGTAGGGGTGTCGGCAGCGGTCATGGCGTTTCGCTTGTTGGTGTTCCGTCACCCGGCCTGGCTTGGGCGGCGCCTGCGTGCTGCAACCCAGAGTGACCTGGTGCGCCTGACCCGGCGTGACCTGCGCGGGGCCGATACCTGGTTCGGCGGGCGCATGGCCGACCGCCTGATGCAGTTGGCGCGGCATGCCAGCGAGTTGCCCGAGGGCGAGCGCAAGCGCTGGGACGATGGCCTGCACGGGCTGGATATCGGTGATGAACTGGTGCACCTGCGCATGTGCCTGGCGGTCGCGCAGGCGCCACTGGGCGGCGCCGAGCGGGAGTACCTGCAGCAAGTGGAGGCGGTACTGGCCAAAGGGCCTGCCGCCGGGCGCGGGCAACAGCTGGACAGTGCCAGCGAACGGTTCATTGCTGCGTTGCACCGCCAGCCTGCGAGCGACCCGCTGCGGTTGGCCGAGGGCGCGGTGCTGCAATTGCAGAAAAGCTGGGGCAAGTGGTGCCGCTGGCAGGAGGAAGCCCATGGGGTTGCGTGAATGGGAAGTGGGGGGCGTGCTGCTCAGCCCGTTTTTGCTTTATGTGTTGCTGGCGCTGGTGCTTACCGGCCTGCTGCGCCTGCTGGTGCAGGCCACACCGTTGGCGCGCTGGATCTGGCATGAAGCGCTGTTCGATGCGGCGGTTTTCGTTTGTGTGCTGTTCCTGGTGGTACGCCTGCTGGGAGCTTTTTAAAGGAGTGTTTCGATGCGTGCGGCCGTACGTACTCTTGTAACCCTGTGTGTGGTGGCCCTGGCCGTGTTGGCCGGCTACCAACTGTGGCAGTACTACATGCTTACCCCCTGGACCCGGGATGCCCGTGTGCGCGCCGATGTGGTGGTGATTGCACCTGACGTTTCCGGCTGGGTGCGCCAGCTCAAGGTGCATGACAACCAGCAGGTCAAGGCGGGTGAGCTGTTGATGAGCATCGACCGCGAGCGCTTCCAGGCCGCGTTCGACCAGGCCAGTGCGGTGACGCAAACCCGCGCCCAGCAGCTGCGCCTGCGCGAGAGTGAAGCAGCCCGGCGTACCGCCTTGGGGCCCGAGGCGATCAGTGCCGAACTCCGGGAGAACGCGCAGATCAATGCTGCCATCGCCCGTGGCGAGTTGCAGGAAGCCCAGGCGCAGCTGCAGGTGGCGAAAATCAACCTGGCGCGCAGTGAAGTGCGTGCGCCGCGCAGCGGGCATATCACCAACCTGCGCCTGGCCGAAGGCAACTACGTGAACACCGGCCAGTCGGTGATGGCCTTGGTGGACGATTCGACGTTCTATATCCAGGCCTACTTCGAGGAAACCAAGCTGCCGCGCATTCGCGTGGGTGACGCGGTAAAGGTCTGGCTGATGGGTGCGGGTGAACCCATGCAGGGGCATGTAGAAAGCATCAGCCGCGGCATCACCGACAGCAACAGCAACCCGGACAGCCAGCTGCTGCCGGAGGTTGAGCCGACCTTCAACTGGGTGCGCCTGGCCCAGCGGATACCGGTGAGAATCCGCCTGGACCAGGTGCCGGACGGCGTGACCCTGAGTGCGGGGATGACTGCGAGTGTGCAAGTGCATGAGCCGTGAGCCTGGGCCCATGCACCCGCCACTACAGGAACATGCCGCCCGAAACCTCCAGGCGCTGCCCGGTGATCCAGCCATTACCGTCTTCCAGCAACAAGGCGATCGCCGCGCCGATGTCATCCGGCAAACCCACCCGTCCCAGCGCGGTGTTGCCTGCAATGTAGTCATTCACCTGCGGGTTGTCCCGCACTACGCCCCCGCCAAAATCGGTCTCGATGGCCCCCGGCGCCAGGATGTTCACGCGAATGCCCCGGGCGCCCAGTTCCTTGGCCTGGTAGCGGGTCAGCACTTCCATCGCGCCTTTCATGGCGGCATAGGCGGCGTACCCTGGTAGGGCAAACCGTGCCAGCCCGGTCGAAATGTTGATTATCCGGCCGTTATCGACCAGCAGTGGCAACAGGCGTTGGGTGAGGAAGAACGGGCCTTTGAGCTGAATGTTCAGCAGTTGGTCGAACTGCGCCTCGCTGGTTTCGGTATACGGCACGTTCAATCCGATGCCGGCATTGTTCACCAGAAAGTCGAAACGCTGGCGACCGTGGTGCTGCTGCAAGGCAGCCGCCAGCCGCTCGGCAAAGCCGGCAAAGCTGCTGGCGTCACCCACATCCAGTTGCAGCATGGTCGCCTTCACACCTGCCTGCTCCAGCGTGGCCGCCACGGCCTGTGCTTCTTGCGCCTTGCTGTTGTAGGTGCCGATGATGTGGATGCCACGGGCGGCCAGATGCTCGGCGGTGTTACGGCCAAGGCCGCGGCTTGCGCCGGTGATCAGGGCAATCTTGCGGGTCATGGTAAGAACCTCGTGATGGGCCCTACTCGGCAGCCTGCCTGGCCGGGCTGGGGCTGATACAGGTACCGGCGGTGGGGGTGGCCGAACACCTGCAGCGCGGCGAACTGGTCGCACTGCTGCCGGCCTGGCAGGCGCCGGCCATGCCCGTGTCACTGCTGTATGCGCGGCAACGGCATGTCCCCCGCCGGGTGCAAGCGTTCATGCAATGGCTGGCAGAGGTGCTTCGCAGCGAGGTCGATGCTACGGCGTGAAGTTGAGCCGGGTCATGGCGCACGCACGGCTGCTTGCATTAGGCTTGGACTGGCGAGGCGCCCGGCAGAGGCGACCCTGTGCTGCCCAGCGTGCGTATCTTCCGATTTCATCACGAGGTTACGCCATGGCCATTACTTCCCAGGACATCTGCAACGCAGCTGACCAGCTCAAAGGCTTCGTCGGCTTTCATGACAAGCGCGGCGTTCATATCGTGCGTTTTTCCGAAGACGCGTTCGGTATGGATGTCGCTGACGCCAGCATCACCCCCTGCAGCGAGTTTGTCTGGCGCCCCGAGCAGGGGCAGCGCATGGCCCTGTGCCGGGAGCGCCTGGCACTGTTGCTGGACCAGCACGTGGATGACCGCTTGAACATCGCAGAGCCGCTGCGCATCTACCTGCGCCGCGGCGACTTGCCGGAAATCATCGCCGAGCGGCGTGTGCAGCCTACTGGCTGAGGCCCGCTCGCGCCCGTTGGGTTGATCGAGGCGTTGCCGCGCAACCGTGCAGGGGCGGCTCGACCCGCGCCTACCGGGGGCGCTGCAACAACGCCCGCATGGCCGCGGTATCCAGTGGCCGGCTCAGGTAATAGCCCTGTACTTCATGGCAGCGGTCCATTCGCAGCATGGCTAGTTGCTGTTCGGTTTCCACGCCCTCGGCCGTCACGGTCAGCCCCATTGCCTTGCCCAGGTTGATGATGGCCTGGACCACCGCACGGTCGCTGCCGCCGTTGGTGCTCAGGCCACTGATGAAGCGCTTGTCGATCTTGAGGCTGTCGAAAGGATACGTTCGCAGGTAACCCAGCGATGAATAGCCGGTACCGAAGTCGTCCATGTTCAGGCACACGCCCAGTTCTTTGAGCGACAGCATGGTCCCCAGCGCGCCCTCGATGTCGTTGAGCATCACGTTCTCGGTGATCTCCAGTTCCAGGCGTTGCGCCGGGAATGCCGTGCCCAGCAGGATTTCCCGCACGTCTTGTACCACATCGCTGCGCAGGAACTGCGCCGGTGACAGGTTGACCGACACCAGGATGTCTGCAGGCCAGTCAAGGGCGGTGCGGCAGGCCTCGTGCAGCACCCAGCGGCCCAGCGCGACAATGATATCGCTCTGTTCGGCCAGCGGGATGAAGGTATCCGGCCCCAGCAGCCCTTCCTGGGGGTGCTGCCAGCGTATCAGCGCCTCGACCGCGACCACGCGCAGGTCGCTGAGGCGGTAGCGCGGCTGATAGTAAAACTCGAACTCCTGGTTGCGCAGGGCGCGGCGCAGGTCGTTCTCCAGTTGCCGCCGGTACTGGATCTGCTGGTTCATTTCGCTGGCGAAGTAGCGCCAGGTGCTCTTGCCGTCTGCCTTGGCCTGGTACAGGGCAATGTCGGCACAGCGAATCAGCTCGCCGGCGTCGAAGCCCTGGGTGCGGGTCTGGGCGATGCCGATGCTGGCGCCAATGTGCAGGGGTTGGCTGTCGAACATGACCGGTTGTTGCAGCAAGCCGATCAGGCGCGCGCAGAAGCGGTCGATCTCCTGGCGGTTGTCCATGCCGCCAAGTACCACGATGAACTCGTCCCCGCCCAACCGCGCCACCAGGTCACCGTCGCGGGTGGTGTCGCGCAGGCGGGCTGCCACTTCCTGCAGTACCGCATCGCCAGCCGCATAGCCGAGTGAGTCGTTGATCGGCTTGAAGTTGTCCAGGTCAAGCAGCAACAGGGTCAACGGCGGTGAGTCTGTGCCGCGCAGCAGGGCCTGTTCCAGGTGCCGGGCCAGTTTGTTGCGGTTGGCCAGGCCGGTCAGTGGGTCGTGCAAGGACAGGTGCTGAATACGCGCATGGGCGTCGACTTCGTCGGTGATATCGCTGGCAGTGCCGCGCAAACCCACGGCCGTGTCCTGGTGCCAGATGGCGCGGGCGGAAATCCGACAATAGCGGTTCTGGCCATTCTGGTCGCGGTAGGTGCAGCGCAGATTGGCCAGCTGCTGTGGGTCAGCGGTAGCCAGGGCATCCAGCCAGGGCGACAAGGGCGTGGTGTCGCAGGCCAGCAACTGGTTGAGCGGTTGGCCGAGCCAGTCTTCGACCGGGTAGCCCGTCACGCTGGCAAAGCGTTGCGACAAGTAGGTCAGGCGGTGGTGCCGATCGGTCTCCCAGATCCAGTCCGATGCCGACTCGGCCACCGCGCGAAAACGTTGCTCGCTGGCCTCCAGCGCCAGGTTGCTATGCTGCAGGTGGGCAAGCGTCAAGCCGATGGCCCGGGAGCTGCGCCACGCATGGCGGCACAGGTAGAGCATGACCAGCCCAAGGATCAGCAGGGCGCTGAGCAGGGCAGGCAATACCGCCCCTAGCAGCTGGCGCCCAGGCAACACGCTGTTCCACGACAGATGGTAGCCGGTGTCGCCCAGGTTGATGCGCAGGTGGTGGTGGGCTTGTGCGTCTTCCTTCTCAACGCGTATGCCGGCCAGGCCTGCACGCTTCCCCAGCTGCGCCAGTTTGGCCTCGGTCAGCTGGTCGACGAACAGCAAGACCGGCGCCTGGCTCACTTCGCCTTCAGTGACATCGCGATCTGGCCGTATGGCCGCGGCGGTGAGCACGGCCGGCCAGCCATTGAACAGCACGAAGCGGGTGATCTGATCGCGGGCAATGGCCGCCGCTCGGGCCTGGTCGATGATCGGCTGGACAGGGGCATCTATGTACGTGCCTACGCCTGCGGGGCTGGGCTGGCCTTTGAACAGGGCATAGGTGGTGCGGCCGTTTTCCACGACGAACACGCCTTCATAGCCGCTGGCGCTGTACAGCGATTCACCTATGTTCTTTTCATCATAGGCCCACTGCCAGTCGGCTTCGCCAGACAAGTGCTGCAAGGCGTCCTCCCATACGGCATAACTGGACAGGAATTGGCGCGACGCCAGTAACCGTTGCTCCAGCGCTTGATTGGCATGGAAGGCGCTGCGTTCGCGCTCTTGCTGGTCGAGGGTTGCGGCGATGTTGAACAGTGCGCCGAGAATGACCATGCAAGCCAGACCGTAAACGGTGCTGAAGCCGGCGATCAGGTTACGCACTTGGAAACGTGGGGTAGGGCTGGCGGGTAGGAGGTTGGCAGTCCTGGCCATGCGCGAGCGGCTCCTTCAGGAAACCTCCTGCCAGGCAGTGAGGCAGCAGGTTCAATCAGGATAGGCCAGCTTCAGTGCGGTAGCTGCGCCACCGGCAAAATTCACCCGGTCGCGGCCAGCGTGCTTGGCAGTGTATAGCGCCTTGTCTGCCTCTTGCAGCCAATGTTCCGGTGACTCCAGGCTGGCATTGAAAGGCGACAGGCCAATACTCAGGCTGATGCGCAGGTGAGGGAGCTGCGCGTTGCGATACCCGGAAACCTGCTCACGCAGGCGTTCCATGATCTGGCAGGCCTGGGCTTCGCTGGTACCCGGCAGGATCACGCAGAATTCGTCGCCACCGTAGCGCCCGGCCTGGTCGCACTCGCGCAGGTTGCGGCGCAGCTCGGCGCTGAGCTGGCGCAGTACGCAGTCGCCAACCACGTGGCCAAAGGTGTCGTTGATGGTCTTGAAATGATCGATGTCGATCAAGGCGATCACCGCGTGTGCCTTTTGCTGTTTGCATTTTTGGTATTTGACGAGCAACAGGTCTTTCCAGGCGCCGTGGTTGAGCAACCCGGTGAGGCTATCCGTGAGGCTCAGGGCGCTGAGCCGGCGTTTATGGTCGCCCAGCTGGATTGCCAGCCGGTAGCACACCCAGCCCAGGGCCAGGGGGTACAGCGTCAGCATGGGCAGGCAGGCGTATATCTGCAGTGCAGTGGCATTCAATTGCAGGCCTGGGGCGAGCAGGAGGGTGCCGACCAGAATCCCGGCCAGTTGCGCAACAGCCCCTTTGAGCACCAATTGCCGGCCCCCGGCGGCCACGTTGTTCATGGTCATCATCGACAGCACGGTCACGGTCGGCAGCGGGTTGAAGTGCATGGCGGCGGCCCAGAAACCGCCCAGCAGCGAGTCCAGCAACAGGTTGCGTTGCTCGGCCCGGTACGGGGTTGCCGACCGGCTCGCCCACAAGTAGGCGACGTGGGGCCACAACAGGCCATTGAACAGCATCAGGCCCCACACCCAGGTGGGCGGGGATTGCGGAGCCACGCCAGCCATGACGCTGAACAGGCCGATGCCCATGCCCACCACACGTGGCGGGTAGATGCGCTTGACGAACGAAAGGCCTTTGCCGCTGCGGTTGTGCATCATGCTCATGTTCTTCTACCGGGGTACCGTTTATCGCATAAATCGCATGAATATTGTCGAACAGTGTCGTCCCACTGAAAAATGACCTTACAAGCCAATTCACGGTTGATGCGATCACTGTGGGGTAACATGCGGACTTTCCTGTTGCTAGGAGTGTTGCTGATGGTTCCTTTGGCCAATGCTGCCGGTGACCCGGCGCCCCAGCGTGACGGGCGTTTTCACAATCAGGCGCAGCTACCGAAAGATGGCGTGCTGAAGAAGCTGCGCATCGGTCTGAAGTACCTGTTCCTGCGCAAACCGCCGAATACCCGGCCAACCACGCCGGTCAGCCTGCAACCGATGACCCGCCAGCAGGTGCTCGATGCGCCAGACCGCAGTTTGTGGCGGCTGGGCCATTCCACGGTATTGCTGAAGTTGCGGGGGCGCTTCTTCATTACCGACCCGGTATTCGCCGAACGCGCCTCACCGGTGCAGTGGGCCGGCCCGCAGCGGTTCCATGCGCCCCCGCTGGGGCTTGACCAGCTGCCGCCACTGGCGGCGGTGGTGTTGTCGCACGACCATTTCGATCACCTCGACGAGCAGGCAATCCGCCAGCTTGCCTCGCGTACCGGGGTTTTCCTGGCCCCGCTTGGCGTGGGTGAGCTGCTGATCAGTTGGGGCGTTGCGCCAGCGAAGGTGCGTCAGCTGGACTGGTGGCAGGAAAGCGAAGTGCAGGGTGTGCGTTTCATTGCTACCCCGGCCCAGCACTTCTCCGGGCGTGGGCTGTTGGACAGCAATCGCACCTTGTGGGCGTCGTGGGTGATCATCGACCAAGGCGTGCGGGTGTTCTTCAGTGGCGATACGGGCTATTTCAACGGGTTCAAGCTGATTGGCGAGCGCTTTGGGCCGTTTGACCTGACCCTGGTCGAGACCGGCGCCTACAATCTCGCCTGGCCTGATGTGCACATGCAGCCAGAGCAGAGCCTGCAGGCCCACCTGGATTTACGCGGGCGCTGGTTGCTGCCGATCCATAATGGCACGTTCGACTTGTCCACCCACGGCTGGCAGGAACCCTTCGAGCGCATCCTGGCGTTGGCAAACCAGGCCCAGGTACGGCTCAGTACGCCGCAGATGGGCGAGCGGGTGAGCCTCGACTCGCCGCATGCCGGGCAGAACTGGTGGCAGCCCCGCCCGGTGCGCCAGCGCAGCCTGAAGTATGAGCGAAGCGTTGCGGCGCGCTAGTGTCACTTGGTGTCGTCTTTGCCGCGCTGGCGTTGCGCCCGCTCGTGCTCCAACAGCCGCGAGGGTGCCTTGCCACTGTCACTGCGCACCTGAGCGTGGCTGATGAGCGCGAAAATGAAACTACCGCCGATGATGTTGCCGGCCAGTGTCGGCAAGGCAAACTCCAGCCAGAAGCTGCGCCAGGTTTCTTCGCCGGCCCACACCAGGTAGGACACCTCGACCGAGCCCACTACTATATGGGTGAAGTCGCCAATGGCCATCAGGTAGGTGATCATCAGGATGATCCAGATCTTGGCGTTCTCCATCGAGGGGATCATCCATACCATGGTGGCGATCATCCAGCCCGAGACGATGCCCTTGGCGAACATCTGGCTGATGTCGTTGCTCATGACCTTGTGGCCGATCTCCAGAAACGCCATGTCGGTCTTGCTGTCGAAGATCGGCAGCTCGAGCATCACCCAGGCCACCAGCAGGGTACCCGCCAGGTTGCCCAGCAGCACTACGCCCCAAAGCCGCAGAAGGCGGCCGAAGTTGGCAAGGGTAGGGCTGGTCATGACCGGCAGCACCGCAGTCAGGGTGTTCTCGGTAAACAGTTGCTGGCGGGCCAGGATCACGGCAAGGAAGCCGGCGCTGTAGCCGATGCTGGCGACTACCTGGGCGCTTTCACCTTCTGGCAGGCGGGCATAGAACAGTCCCATGGCCATCAGGGACAAGCCCATCGACAAACCGGCGGCGACAGCCGACCACCACAAGGCGGCGAGGGTCCGTTCCAGTTCCTGATCGCCCTGGTAGCGAATGGTCTCGTGCAGCACTGCCGCTCGTGGCGGTTGGTTGTGGCTGACTTCCTGCTCTTCATCTGCCGAAAGCCCTGGGGTTTTCTCGCTTTGCTCGACACTCATGGCCGTTTCGCTCCGTGGTGGGGTTCTCTACAGATTCGTGGCGATTTCATTAGTTGCCGGGGGGCAGGCGAAACGGCTGAGAAAAGTTTTTGGAACAAGGTGTTGACTCTGAATTCAAAGCGCGTATTATTCGCCTCCTCGCAGCGATCAACGCTTCGAGGCAAGCGGTAAGTTGTTGAAGTTGTTGGCTTTCGAAAGAAAGCAGCGGTAAAAAACTTCAAAATAAACGCTTGACAGCAAATGAGGAAGGCGTAGAATGCGCGCCTCGGTTGAGACGAAACGCTCTTAACCAACCGCTCTTTAACAAATCGAATCAAGCAATTCGTGTGGGTGCTTGTGAGTACGGACTGATAGTCAAAAAGATTATCAGCATCACAAGTGACCATGCGAGAAATCACATAGTCA